>NZ_JBFHGL010000014.1 GCF_041583195.1 Sulfurimonas sp. | reverse complement strand
TTGATAGCAGTTGATTCTTCAATAGTAGCACTAACTTCTTCAACACTACTTGCTTGCTCACTCGCACCTTCTGCTAATCCTGTAGCTGAATCACTAATCTCTGTTGATGCACTTACCACCTGTTCATTCGCTTCCATAATAGACTTAACAGCAGTTATAATAGGCTTTGTAATACTTAGGATTAGATAAATTGCTAAAGCTGTACCAATAATTAAAGATATTATTAGACCAGTAATCATTAAAGATGATGCAGCTGAAAGATCAGTTGCTGACTCCTCTGCAATTTTTTCTGTATTATCCATTGCAATGTGAGCTGTTTCCTGTGCAGCGTGTAATACTTCGTCTGCCACTTCACCACGCAATTTATTCACTTTTTGTAAATCTAACCAATTTTTTATAAATCCATCAACTGCACTTTGATACTCTAAAGTTGCTTCTTTCATTGTGTCCATAATTTTTTGACCACCGGGAAGTTTAGCAGCATTACGCATTTTTTGTACAAGTGCAAATATTTTTGGAAAGTTTTTCTGTGCATCATAGATGTATTGAGGGTCTCTTAAAGCCTGAGCTTTAAAAGTTTTAATTCTTGTATCGTTACCTAAGTTTATTACTTCGGACATTTCAACAATTTTATTAGTTCTGTCTTTGATATTTTTTAAATCTCTATCAGCATAATGTTTTGGTAAACGATCCGTTTGTCTGTTTACGAAATCAGTAGCCGTTTTCATATACAATGTTGCCGCTTCATCAAGATGTTTTCTGTAATCATCCATTTTTGAATCAAGCTCTTCGGTTTTATTAACCAGCTCTTCATACTCTATTACGTGTTCACGAGCTCTTGCTTCAAGTTTTGTTAATGTAGGTAACGAATACTTCACTGCATGAGCTTTAGCATCATCTAAATATTTTTTTACTTGCTCTAAACTTTTTCTACCAGAGTCTAAGTAGTTTTTATCTTCACTTAGTGAATAACCTCTGATATCATACATAGTTAAAAGAGAATAGCGCTCCACATTATTCCCTACTGCTACTTCTGGTACATATACGTGAGATAATTTCTGAGCACCTTGCTCAACACTTTTCATATTTATTATGGCCACACTTCCTAAAACCAAAGTGATAAGTAATAAAATAGAAAACCCTAAACTGATTTTTACTTTTAATGTCATGTTTTTCATTGCTCTGCCGCTTTCACTGAATTGTCTTCCCCTTCTAGTTTACTTATATTTAACAACTCATCAGCCTCAAAAATCTTTTCAAGATTTAGAAGCATTATAACTTCGTTATCAACCTCCGCAACACTTTCAATAAATGAAGTGTCAATACCACTTCCAAAGCTAGGAGAATCTGATATATTTTTAGAGTCAATAGATAATACATCTTCAACATTATCAACAATGAAACCTATTGAAACTTTATTAACTTCATAGATAATTATGGCACTTTCCATATCCATCTCTTTTTCTTCCATACCGAATTTTAGTCTTACGTCAACTACAGGTATAACTGAACCGCGTAAATTTATAACCCCTTTTACATAAACAGGTGTTTTTGGTATATGTGTTATGTTTATTGGAGCTATTATCTCTTTAATTCTTGAGATGTCTACACCGTATTGTTCACCATCTACAAAGAACGTAAGATACCTACTTGAAGTATTTAACTGTTTTGTTTGTTCTTGCTCACTCATAATTTATAGTCCTAACACCATCTTCATGGCTTTTACAAGTTTTTCATCACTAAATGGTTTAACAAGCCATCCAGTAACACCTATCTCTTTCCCTTTTGCTTTCATCTCTGCAGAGCTCTCAGTAGTTAAGATCAAAATAGGTTTATTTTTAAACTTATCATTTTGTTTTAGTTCTGCAGATAGATCCAAACCGTTAAGTTGTGGCATATTGATATCACTAATAAGCAGATCATAATCTTCCACTCCACTTAAAAGTGCATCTCTTAATTCTGCCGGGTTTAGGTATGTTTTAAGTGAAATCACTCCACTGTTTACAAGATCTTCTAAAGCCATCTCGGCTGTTGCCAAAATTGTTTTAGAATCATCCACTAAAATTATTTTTTTAGACACAGGTATCCTCCTTTAAAGCTAAAATTACTAAAACAGTTCAAAATCATCTTCATCCTCCTCAATTTTTTCTTTTTCAAATATAGCCTCAATCTGCAAACATGAACTTAACAGAGATGAATCTAAGTAGTGAATGTCGTTTGCCTCTTGTTTTATAAAAATATTCTCTCTCCATGATGATAGATCATTTAGCAGATGCAGTGAAAGGGTTGTGAACTTTTTAACTTCTTTTTCCTGCATCTGTTCTTGTTTAATATTTTTAATAGCATTTGCCAATGTTTTAAGAGCGTATGCCAAGTGTTGAAAATGTACAAGCATCTCTATAACATCTACATATTCCAAGATTTCTTCAGATAATAAACTTGTAGTTTCTGTAGATGGATTCTCTTCAAAACTAATGAGTGCTTCATCTATTCTGTCTTCAAGTTCTGAGAGATCTTCTAATTTATTTACAAGTTCGATCGCAGTTGATTCGACAAATTCGGCAGCACTTATCTTATTAAAGTGTGTTTTTGCAAGTATAGATTTAGTTTCGTCGTCAAGTTTAGACACATTTGAGTTTTTCTCTATTTTTGAAATATCTGTAAGTTTTAGAGAGAGCTTATGATTACTAACTTTGTAGTTAGTCCCGCTGCTGTATTTGTTTATTAGATTATTTACGATATTTTCACTCATATAGTCAAGAGGTTGAAGTGTTAAGTACATGTTTTCATCATCAGTTTCTTTAACAACTTCGCATTCACGATTATTTAAAAACATCCAAGATGTAAATGCATAAATAAGATCTATTGACTCGCTAATACCGTTATATCTTTCAAAATAGCTACTGCTGAAATAATCCCAAAATTCTAGTTTTGATTCGTTAGAGTCAAGTTTAAATGTAATGTAACGTCTATTTATATCGTTATCAAAAAGGTTTATCGCGTCACTATAGAAGCTTTGCTCTTTTTTTAGTTTTGCAAGGTCTATATAGTTAGTTACTCTTTGTGTAAGTAGTTTTATATCTGTAGAACTGCTTATAGAGTCTTTTATACCTATATCGAGTAGGGCATTTTGAATCTCAAGGGTGATTTCATTATAAATACTGATGATTATTATATTTGGATTGTCCACTTTAAATTTTTCAAGATTATCAACAGACTCCATACTCGAGTCAATAAATAAAATTTCGAAATAACGTTTTGAAATTAGTCCTAAAGCGTCTTCAATAGTCTCTGCTTTAGTTATATATATGTTGGGAAAATCTTCAAGTACAGATATAAGAGATGATTTGTCTGTATTTTCATTGTTTACTAATAAGACACTAAACATATTATCCCCACTAATATAAGATTCTTTAATTAATTCTACATAATTATGATTGATTTAAAACTTAAATTCGAAGAAGAGTTTAGTGTTTGAGGCTTTCTTTTACTAAATCATAGGCTTCTTGTATTATTTGAAACCTTTTTGTATATAGATTTACTGTCTCAACACCTTTATTGGAAACTTTATCAGGGTGATACTGTCTAAGCATTTTTCTATAGTTATCTTTTATCTCTTTGCTTGTACTGTTTGGAGTAATTCCAAGTACTTTAAAAGATTTCTGTAGTTTTTGTTTATATATCTCTTCTTCTGATTTTATTTCATGCCCATGAAGTTTGGAAAAGTTTAAACTATGAGTTATAAATATAACTGATACACCTGAGATTTTTTTTCTACTAAGTAAGCTTTTTAAAATTGCAAGCTCATATTTTGTTGTAATTTTAATTTTGAAAATTCTTCTCTCCATGCTAAATGAGATAGAATTTTTAAATAGTTTCTCAAATGTATCTATGATCATTGGGTGATACTCGTTACATCTAATTTTTAGCTCATTATTAGTGTTTATATGATCTATCGTTATGCTGATTGTCTTTTCTATATGTTTATTGTTTGTATTTATTATATGGATAGGAAGAGATAGATTTTTGCTAAGTTGTTTAAAGTTGATAGAACCTTTGTATTCATTACTCTTGTAAAAGATTTTGTATGCCCATTTAAGCAGGTATCTTTTTCTTATAAGTTCGTCTTGAGTGTTGGATACAACTGTTAAGTTTGAAAGATATTTAACATTTTTAAAGCTGTTTTTTATAAAGTGCATCATAGGAAAGAGGTTGGATGAATCATCTCTTATTCTAAATACAATTGCATTTTTTTCTAAAGATATATGCATGAAATCTCCCAGAAATAACAAACTTTTAGTTTTGTTACAGCAAAAAACATACCAATATATACTCTTAATAAGTTTAAATAAAAATAGTGTAGAATATATGAGTAGATCAAATTCTACACTATTTTGTGAGGATGGTTAGGTTTGTATAAAAAATATTTTTACACATTATTCTTACTGTTTTTAGCTTTTTTAATTCTCTCCAACGAGAATGCAAAAGAGATCATTGCCGGTATTACCATATTTTTAATAGGTATGGTTTTTATGGAAGATGGTTTCAAACTCTTTAGCGGTGGAGTGCTTGAAAAAGTACTTAAAAAAAGTACGTCAACTCTTCCGAAGTCTATTTTTTCCGGATTTTTAGCAACATCAGTTGTGCAAAGCTCATCTTTACTTACAATTATAGTTATATCTTTTTTAAGTGCCGAGCTTATTACACTTAGCGGTGCGGTTGGTGTAATATTTGGCTCAAACATAGGTACTACAACAACAGCCTGGATAGTTTCAAGTTTCGGTGTAAAGATAGATATAGCAAAATATGCCCTTCCTATGATCAGTTTTGGAGTTGTTTTTAGTTTTAACAAGGAAAAGTCTTATAAAGGTTTTGGAAATATTTTACTTGGTCTTGGTTTTGTATTTTTAGGAATCGCTTATATGAAAAGCGGTTTCGATTCTCTAAAAGATGCTATCGATTTGGCATCTTTATCTTTAGATGGGTATTTGGGTGTTATTGTTTATGTGGCTGTAGGTGCCTTGGCTACCATTATAATTCAATCAAGTTCGGCTACCATGGCTCTGATCATTACGGCATTGGCAGTAGGTCAAATAGAGTATTACAATGCCTTGGCACTGGCTATTGGAGCAAATATAGGTACTACGGTTACGGCTATCATAGGTTCTATAAAATCAAATAACAATGCAAAAAGGTTAGCAGTAGCACATCTGATCTTTAATGTAGTTACTGCCGTAGTGGCTATTGTATTTTTATATCAGTTAGCAGATTTTGTACAGTATCTCTCAATAAAAGTAGGCATAGCTAAAGAAGATTATATACTTCAACTTGCACTGTTTCATACAATATTTAATGTCCTTGGAGTATTGCTTGTATCTCCATTTACAAATATTTTGGTTAGATATCTAAAGTCTATATTTAAAGAAAAAGATACTCAAGTAAAAGCAAAATATTTAGATGAAGCAGTTGTACACTCACCAGAAGCCGCTTTTAGCGCAGTTAAAAAAGAGGTAGAACATCTTTACGATAATGCAATAGAGGTTATCTCTCATGCCTTGTCACTGCACCGTCATAAATATATAGGCAGTGATGATATATCTTGTGTTATAGAGGAATCAAACGAAACTATAGATACAGATATAAATAAATATTACGAAGAGAATATTAAAAATCTTTATAGTGAAATACTATATTTTGCTACACTTGCCCAAGAAGAGATGGACCCGGAACAAAAAGATGAAGTTTATAGGCTAAAAACAGCTTGTAGAAATATTGTTGAAGCTATCAAAGATGTAAGAGAGTTGCAAAAAAATATAGATAAATATCTTCACGGAAAAAATGAGTTCGTTAGAAATGAATATAATAATCTTAGAAAAAATATTGCTAAAACGATTGATATTTTATATCATGCAAGAAGTTTAAGTGATGATTTAGATGTTGTCTCTAAAATAAAAGATCTAAGAAATGATATGCAACACTTTGACTATATACAAAACGGTAAAATAGACACTTTGATCCGTGAGCATAAGATAGATTCAAAATCTGCTACATCACTTATAAATGACAACTCTTTTACATATACAATATCGAATAACCTTATAGAGTCAGCTATTACACTTTGGATTAATGATAAAGATATCAGAACATTAGGAAGGCATAGATAATGGCTATAGAGAAACTGTTTAAAAAAGTAGAAAAGTTTTTTAGCAAGGAAAAAGAGTTCCAAGAAAAGGAACAGAAGAAAAAAGAAAAGCTGACAAAAACTATTGAAGAAAAGATAGAATCTCTTAAATTAAAAATAGAAGAGAGTGATAACAAGTCAAAGAAAAAAGAACATAAAAAGCAAATAGAACTACTAAAAAAATTTTTAGAAGATTTAAAAGGGGGTATAGATTGAGGTTAGTTAAGATTGAGAATATAGTTTTTGTAATATGTATATTGTTTTTAAGTGTAGTAATGTATACGGAATATACAATAAAAAGGGATATGTATAAAGATGAAAAGATATATGATTTAAAGCTTCAGTACAAAGACAAAATTTTATTTAATGATAAGATAATCGATGCTTTACTTGATGAGCTGTTTGAAGATAAAGTTATGAAACAGATCCTAGCTGAATCAAATGCAGGAAAAAATAAACAAAAAAACAGAGAAAAACTTTATTTATCTTACAAAAAGAAATTTGAAGATTTTAAAAAAAGAGGAATTGGACAGTTCCAGTTTCATTTGGCAAACGGTGATAGTTTTATCAGGTTTCATAAGCCTGAAAAGTATGGAGACAGTTTACTTTTTAGAAATAGTATTCGTAAAGTTATAAAAACTCATGAAAAAGAGATTGGATTTGAAATAGGCAGGTATTTTGAGGGTTTTAGATATATATATCCTATATTTTTAGAAGGTAAATATATTGGTAGTGTTGAAGCCTCAATAGAGACATCTGAAATGTTAAAGCAGATGAAAAACATGTTAGATTCCAACTATAATGTAGTTTTAAAATCTACAGAATTAGCTAAAAGTGTTTTGAAAAAAAAGATAAACAGCAATTATCATAAGTTTTGTGGACATGATGATTATTTAATGGCTAATCCAACACATATAGATAATATAGATTTAAAAAGTATTTTAAAAGGTGTAGACAGAAAACTTAAAACATCTATAGATAAAAAAGACGCTTTTGCAGAATTTGCCAAAGACAAAGGGCATATACTACATACTATAGTCTTTATACCTATAGTTGATGTAAATGAGAAAAATGTTGGTTATTTCTTTTCTATAAGAGAGGATAATACTATACAAAAAATTGAGCTACTACAGATCTTTAAGTTCATTATTTCACTTATTTTGTTCTCGATAATATTATATTTTTACAAACAAAGTAAAGCAAAAACAAAAACTATTGAGCAGTTAAATAAAGCAATAGACCTTACAACTTTAGTTTCTAAGACAGATCTAAAAGGTAGGATAACATATGTAAATGATGCCTTTGAAAAACTATCTGGATATACAAAAGATGAATTGATGGGTAAACCTCATAGTATCGTTCGAGAGCCTTCTATGCCAAAGTCTGCTTTTAAAGATATGTGGACAACTATACAAAATAAAAAGATGTGGCAAGGTACGATTACAAATAGAAAAAAAGATGGTTCTACATACACGGTAAGTGCTAATATTATGCCAATTTTAAATGTTAATGGAAAAATTAAAGAATATATAGCAATTAGACACGATATAACTGAACTTGAAAAATATAAAGAGATTTTAAAAGAACAGCTTGATGATAGAAGCAAGTCTTTAGAAGAAAATATAAATTATACAAAACAGTATGAGGAAGCCATAAACGGTTCTACAGCAGTTTTAAAAACAGATACAAATAATATTATAGAGTATGCGAATGAGCAGTTTTGTAAACTAAGCGGCTATAGAAAAGATGAATTAATTGGTAGAAACTGTAGAGAGTTACGCCATGAAAATCATATTAGAATGGGTGATTGTGATAAGTTGATAGAGAGACTTAAAAATAAAGAGGTAGTATCTATAGTATTTACAAATGTGGCAAAAGATAAAAGTCTTTACTTCTTAGATACTCTTGTATACCCAATCATTAACTTAGATGGTAAGGTAACTGAACATTTACATCTTATGCACGATATTAGTGAGATAATAAATCTACATCAAGAGTTAGAAGATACTCAAAAAGAGATTATCTATAAGATGGGCGAGATAGGTGAGACAAGAAGTAAAGAGACAGGAAATCATGTAAAAAGAGTTGCTGAGTACTCACAACTATTGGCTAGCTTATATGGACTTAGTGAAAAAGATTCTGAAGTTTTAAGACTAGCCAGTCCTATGCACGATATTGGTAAGGTAGGGATACCTGATTCTGTACTTAAAAAGCCTGGTAAGTTAGATGCTGAGGAATGGGAGATTATGCAGACTCATGCAGAACTTGGATATGAGATGCTTAAACACTCAACAAGACCTATATTGCAAGCAGCCTCTATCGTAGCAGGACAACACCATGAAAAATTTGATGGTAGCGGTTATCCAAACGGTTTAAAAGCTGATGATATCCATATATATGGAAGAATAACAGCTATTGCAGATGTATTTGATGCATTAGGTTCTAATAGAGTATATAAACAAGCATGGGAATTAGATAAGATCCTTAATTTATTTGAAGAGGAAAAAGGTAAACACTTTGATCCAAAGCTGGTTGAGATATTCTTTGAAAATCTTGACAGCTTTTTAGAGATCAGAGATAAGTTTAAAGACTAAAAGAGTTAGTTCTTTAACTTATCTACTTTAGAGTAAAAAGCTTTTAAACCTAGCTCAGCTTTTTTATCCAGTTTATAAGATATACACTTAAGGTACTCTAGTATATCTTTCTCTTTTATACCTGTCCTTTCTGAAGCTCTAGAAAGTATGTAAGATGGTATTTTTATAGGTTTTACACCAAAGTTTTTTTCAATACTTTTATATGTTTTTTTATCTTTGTGGTAACTAAGTCGTGCAAATACGAACGGAAGATTATACTTTTGATTCCATAGCTTGGCCAAATCTATATGGTCGCCGCCGCTGAGGTAATATCTTAATGCCCTGTCACCTATAAGTACTTCACCCTCAACTCCTAAAATATCTACCAAAATATTTGAAGTAGCTGAGGCTTTATCTTTAGTATTTGTTTTGCTTGGAATTGCTATTACGCTCTGAACCTCTTTTCTAGCGATAATTCCTAGGTTTACAGTTTTATATTTTCTAGCACGTATACTCGATATAAAGGCAGCATCTACACGGCGGGCTAAAAATTTTTTATTTATAACTTGAGGTACACCACTATAGTAGCGCATGCTCATTTGTTGTTGGCTACTCTTTGTAAATCGTTTCATAAAAACGTGAAAGGGAAGTAAATTTAAATATTCTATTTTTCCAAAAACCATAAGTTGTATTATACATTGCTAATCTTATTTTTGATACAATTTCATGAATAAATAATTATAATTGGAAACTATTATGGTAAGAATAGAATTTTTAGGACCTATACAAAAAGAACCATTAGAACTTGATATAAAAAATCTGAAAGAACTTGCAACAATTTTACAAGACGATCAAGAGTTAAGTGAGTGGTTAAAAACTTCAGCGGTTGCTGTAAACGACACTTTGGTTTCTTCACTTGATATAGAATTAAAAGATGGAGATAAAGTATCTTTACTTCCTCCTGTATGTGGCGGATAAGATGTTAGAGTTATACGACGGATCTTTAGATGTGCCTGCAATACTAGAGAGATGGTATAAAGAAGAGGAAAAGAGTAACTACGGTGCATATATTCCTTTTATAGGTACGATCCGTGATGAAGATAACATAGACGGATTAAGTTTTGATGTATATGAGCCAATACTTGAATCATGGTATGAAGCCTGGGTACAAAAAGCTAAAGCCAAAGGTGCGATCATTAAAATGGCACATTCTCGTGGTGATGTGATGCTTCATGAATCATCATATATAGCTGCTGTTTTTTCACCTAAGAGAAGAGTTGCACTAGAGTTTATAGACGAATTTGTAGAAGATTTTAAAGCATCGGCTCCAATTTGGAAGTATGATTTAAAAGACGGTAAACGTATCTATGCAAAAGATCGTTCAACTGCAATAAAAGGGAGTGGATTATTGTCATGAGTTTATTAAACTATGAAACAAGTCAAAACATGCTCGAACTACTTAAAGTAAATAGTTCAAAAACACAAAATCTTCCTCTTAACGGTTCTTTAGGTTCTATTTTAGCTGAAGATATCGTCGCAAAATACAGTGAGCCAAGATTCCCGACAGCATCTATGGATGGTTATGCAATTAAGCATGCAGATCAAGAACTTGAGAGCATCTATATATTAGGTGATAATCCAGCAGGAAAAGATGAAACAAGAGTTATAAACAGCGGAGAGTGTATTAAGACCTTTACAGGTTCAAAAATGCCAGAGGGTGCAGATACTCTGATCCAAATAGAAAATGTATCTGTAGAAGACGACAAAATAATCATAAACGAAAAAGTATCTTTAAACTCATCTGTTCGTCCTGTTGCTGAGAGCTATGAAGCAGGAGATGTACTTATTAAAAAAGGTACAAAGATAGGTTTTGCTGAGATTGGTGTTATGGCAGCGTTGAATAAAGTTATGGTTAAGGTAGCACTTAAACCTCGTGTCGGTGTAATATCAACTGGTAGTGAGATACTTGACCTTGGAGAGGAAAGTGATAATCCGGCGCAAATAAGAAGCTCTAACAACTATACACTTGCAGCTTTATTTGAGCAAGC
This sequence comes from Sulfurimonas sp., assembly GCF_041583195.1. NCBI lineage: Bacteria > Pseudomonadati > Campylobacterota > Epsilonproteobacteria > Campylobacterales > Sulfurimonadaceae > Sulfurimonas > Sulfurimonas sp. Next base: position 17,856 of record NZ_JBFHGL010000014.1, on the reverse strand, counting down.
AGGAGCTGAAGCTGTACAACTTGGAACAGTTGGTGATGACAAAGATAAAATTATGCGTACATTTGAATCTGCTCTTGATGGTGTAGACATACTTGTAAGTACTGGTGGAGTTAGTGTAGGTGATTATGATTTTGTAAAAGATATAGTTCCACGCCTTGGTGCTGAGATTGTTTTTAAAGGTGTAGCTATAAAACCTGGTCGCCATATACTTGTAGCACAAAAAGGCGATAAGTTTATTATTGCACTTCCTGGTTTTGCTTACTCATCAACAGTAACAGCTATACTTTATGGACTTCCTCTTGTGTCTAAAATGCTTGGTAAGAAACATCCGTACAAAATTATAGAAGCAAAATTAGCACAAGATTTCCAAAAAAGAAGTAAGGCTACAGAGTTTACAGCTTGTAATGTTGTATTGGAAGACGGTGAGTATTATGTAAACTTTAAAGATAAAAAAGTTGGAAGCTCTGCGATACTTATTAACCTTTTAAACGAGAGTGCTTTGATGATAACCGGAGAAGAGGACGGAGATCTGGAAGAGGGTACTTTTGTAAACGTGATACTTTTGGATAGCTTTTAAAACTATCCAAATAGACTAGGCTCTCGCAGCTCTTTTATTTTATAGCTTCTTCTGTGGATAGGACTGTATCCGTATTTTTTTATAAGTTCTATATGCTTTTTAGTCCCGTAACCTTTATGTGATTCAAATTCCCACTGTGGATATTGTTTAGCAAGTTCTAATATATCTCGATCATGAGTAACTTTTGCAATTATAGAAGCTGCACTTACCTCTTCTACTTTTCCATCTGCTTTTACCATTGTCTCAAGATTGTTTACGCCAAAAGTTGAGTTCCCATCAAATAGATAGTTTTTTGCATCGAGTGAATCAAGAATCTCTTTTAGTCCTAAACTAAGACACTTAGAAATACCATTTTCATCGATCTCTTTAGCTGAAAACTTTACAACATGGTATGTAGAATTTTGTATTATTATCTCAAATAACTCTTCTCTTTTTTTTTCAGTAAGCTTTTTAGAATCATTCAAACCATCTACACTGCCCGTTAATATACATCCTGCCATTACCAGATCACCTGCAATCGGACCACGACCTGCTTCATCTATGCCACAAAGAGACATCTATTTGCTATCTCTTGTAAGTGACATACTGTTTTGCATAGTTTGTATCTCTATATTTGCAGGAATAACTATTTTGGAATCAACTTTTAGTTTTTTAGATTTGGTTTTTTTCTCATAATCCATATTAGAGAGTATATGCTTTATGGTATTTATACGTGCTGTTTTCTTGTCATCTGACTTTATAACAGTCCATGGTGCATGATCGGTATGTGAAGCAAGCAGCATAGAATATTTTGTCATCGAGTAGTCATCCCATAGATCTTGTGCTTTTTGATCTACATCTGAGAGTTTAAATTGTTTTAGTGGATCAGTTTTACGTTTGTCAAAACGTTTACCTTGTTCCTCTTTACTTATAGAGAAGTAAAATTTGAAAATTTGAATTCCAGAGTTATCAAGCATTTTCTCTAACTCAGGTACCTCATGTAAAAACTCTGAATGCTCCTCTTGAGAACAAAAGTCCATAACTCTCTCAACTCCGGCACGGTTATACCAACTTCTGTCAAACAATACTATTTCTCCTGCTGATGGAAGATGCTGTACATAGCGTTGAAAATACCATTGAGTTTTTTCTTTATCACTTGGTTTATCTAGTGCAACAACTCTTGCACCACGTGGATTTAGGTGTTCTATTACCCTTTTTATAGTACCACCTTTTCCGGCAGCGTCACGACCTTCAAAGATCATAAGAACTTTAAGACCGTGTTTTTTAACATGGTTTTGCATCTTAAGAAGTTCGATCTGAAGCATACGAAGCTCATCTTCATAATCTAAGACCTCTTCTTTTATCCATACCGGTACACGTTTTTTCTTTTTACCGCTATTGCGTTTTTCATCTTCTAAAAGTTGTTCAACCTCTTTTTTACGTCTATCAGGATGAACAAATTCAGATTTATCTTTTGCACCCTCAAGTGCATCTTCAACCATTTTTCTTTTAGAACCCATATTAAGCCTCCTCTTAGTCTCCTAATGCCCATATATCAAATGGTATCATTTCTATCCTTGAAAAAGGATGAGATATGATTGCTTCATTATTCATAGTGATCGCAGTAACTTGAGTTATACCGTTTGTTACTATAAAAGCTTCTAAACTTTCCACTTTTTTAAATAAACTTCTTTCATCTGCAAAAGGCATAGAAAGGATTATTTCACTGTCATTAGGCAGATAAAAATCTATACCATCATCATAAAACATTTCATGTTTGTGTTTTAACAACTCCAAAAATAGCATATTCTCAAAAAGTCTGCCAAAGTGTTTTTGACTTACAAGTGCAGACTTTAATGATATATCGCACAGATATACTTTTTTTGTAGCTTTTTTATGATTGTATTTATATAGTAAATGTATATAGTTTTTTGCTACCAAGCTATCAAAGCTTCTATATAGTTTGTCTTTTGATACTTTTTGAATTTGTTTTAGCCTCTCATATATAGAAAAAGGCGATAACTTCAAAGAGTTCATTCTTGCACATATTTTTAAAATCTCAAACTCTTGGGCATCCAAAGTGTAAGATAGTGTTTTTTGTATATATATGTTTCTCTCATCAGAGTTGATCTTATGCATTGCTGGATAAGCACCAAGCTGAAAGAAATGATTAAGAGCTGTTGAATCGTATTTGTGCTCATAAGCTAAGAACTCTTCATAATCCAGAGGATAAAGTGTTACACTTGTAAGGTACTCATTATCTATAGGTACTTCAGATGTTATGATAAGCTGAGATACATTTGGAATTTTAAACTCTTCTATATAGTTATCGTACACAAGTATATCTATCTTATTCTCTATACAAAAAGAAGAGATATATTTGTTAAACTCATCCAGTTCTATTCTTACATCAGAGCAATCTATATATAAATAGGTATTTTTTTTTAGAGTTAAAAGGTAGTTTTTTACTAACTTTGTTTTTCCAACCTGAGATATACCATTTATTTGATAACTGATATCTTCTTCTAAAAACAGTTTTCTAAATTGAAATTTATTAACAATAAGATCGGTTTTATAAAATTCTTCAAGTAAATTTTGCATAGTGTAATTTTAGCACTTCCTTTTTAAAAGGAAATAAAATTTAGAATATTTTAAAATTTACCCCCTAAATCCTTGAATATCAGAAACAATCTCGGTATAATTCCGCTCCCTTAAATAGTTAGCACGCAAAAAATTAAATAGCTAACGAGTTCTTTAGAAGGAAAATTATGGAAAAAATTCGTTTGAAATTGAAAGCTTACGATCATCGTGTATTAGATAGATCAGTAGCGTCAATCGTAGAGGCTGTTAAACGTACTGGTGCGGTTATCCGTGGTCCAATACCTTTACCAACAAAAATTCGTAAATATACAGTTTTAAAATCACCACACGTAAACAAAAGTTCACGTGAGCAATTTGAAATTCGTATGCACGCTAGAATGATCGATATCGTTTCTGCTACTCCAGAGACTGTTGATTCATTAATGAAACTTGACTTAGCACCAGAAGTAGACGTAGAAGTACGTTCTATGGATAAGTAAGGAGAACATCGTGGAATTTATAGTTGAAAAAATCGGTATGAGCCGTACAATTAACGTACCAAGTAAACCAGTTACTTTATTAAAAGTAGTTGATGCTAAAGTATGTGAAGTAAACGATGGCACTGCAATTGTAGCTTACAATAGCGGTAAAAAAATGAATAAATCAATTGAAGGTCAACAAAAGAAGTATAGCCTTTCATCTGAGTTCAACCGTTTTGTTACTTTAGAAGTAGCAAACACTGAAGCTGGTGATTTAGATTTAACTCCATTAGCAGAAGCTAAAGTTTTAAAATCTACTTTCACAACTAAAGGTCGCGGTTTTTCTGGTGCTATGAAGCGTTGGAACTTTGGTGGTGGTCCTGCATCTCACGGTCACAGATTTGGTCGTAGAACAGGTTCAATCGGTAATGCTGAGTGGCCAGGTCGTGTAATGAAAGGGCGTAAGATGCCTGGACAATACGGAAATGTACAAAATAGTGTTAAAAATGAAATCGTTTCTTTCGATGCTGAAAATGGTGTAATCGCTGTTTTAGGTTCAGTATCTGGTGCAAACGGATCATTAGGTCGTGTAAAGGTAGCTAAATAATGAGCGCAATCGTTTTAAATGAAAAAATGGAAAAAGCATCTGAGTTAGCACTACCAGAGAGTTTCGCAGGTATTAACCCTCATAACTTATACCTATATGTAAAGTCGGCTCAAGCAGCTGCACGTGCTAATACAGCAGTTACAAAAGGTAGAAGTGACGTAAGAGGTGGTGGTAAGAAGCCATGGGCTCAAAAAGGTGGTGGACGTGCACGTGCTGGTTCACGTCGTTCTCCAGTATTCGTAGGCGGGGGTAAAGCTTTTGGTTCACAAAACAACCGTAACTATGATTTAAAAGTAAATAAAAAGCAGAAAAAACTTGCTTTAAACTTTGCTTTAAATGAGCATGCACAAAATGGTAGTCTATTCATCGTAGACAGCATCGCAGTTGAGTCTGGTAAAACTAAAGACGCATACGCAATGTTTAAAGCACTTGGTCAAAGAGATACTCTTTTTGTTAAGTCTTTATTAGATGAAAAAACTTTTTTAGCGTTTGAAAACATTGCTGATACTTATGTTATCGAGTCTAATGAATTAAACGCATACTTAGCTGCAAACTATCGTTCAATCGTGATCGAAAAAGCAGTATGGGAAACTCTAGTAGGTGAGGCGAAATAATGGCTGATATTACAGATATTAAATCTATTATGTATACAGAGAAGACTCTTGGAATGCAAGAAGATGGTGTAATCGTTGTACAAACATCTCCTCGTATGACTAAGACTGGTCTTAAAGAGGTTTTTCGTGAGTACTTTGGAATCGTTCCAACAAATGTAAACTCACTTAATCAAAGCGGAAAAGTTAAACGTTTCCGTGGTGTACCTGGTAAACAAAATGACTTCAAAAAGTTCTATGTTAAATTACCAGAAGGTGCACAAATAGAAAGTTTGGCGGTGTAACATGGCAATGAAAACTTATAGACCGATAACACCATCTCGTCGTTTTTATACAAATATTGATAGCTCTGACATTACAGCTAAAGCAAGTGTTCGTTCACTTCTTAAAAAGCTTCCTGTTCACGCTGGTCGTAACAGCAATGGTCGTATCACTTCTCGTCATAAAGAGGGTGGAGCTAAGAAACTTTATCGTATCATCGATTTCAAAAGAAATAAATTTGATATTCCAGGTACAGTAAGTGCGATTGAGTATGATCCATACCGTAACTGTCGTATTGCATTAATTACATACGCTGACGGTGAAAAAAGATATATCATTCAACCAAAAGGTTTAAATGTAGGTGATAAAGTTCAATCTGCTGAAGGTGGATTAGACGTTAAGCCTGGTAATACAATGAAACTTAAAAACATCCCTGTTGGTACATTAGTACACAACATTGAGCTTAAAACTGGTAAAGGCGGACAAATGGTTCGTTCAGCTGGAACATCTGCTCAAATTATGGGTCGTGATGGTAAATATGTTTCTCTACGTATGCCTTCATCTGAGATGCGTTTAGTACTTGGTGAGTGTTTAGCTACTTGTGGTGTTGTTGGTAACGAAGAGTACTCTAACATCGTATTCGCTAAAGCTGGTCGTACTCGTCACATGGGTATTCGTCCTCAAACTCGTGGTTCTGCGATGAACCCAATTGATCACCCGCATGGTGGTGGTGAAGGTAAAACGAATTCAGGTCGTCACCCAGTTACTCCTTGGGGTAAACCAACGAAGGGTGCTAAAACTCGTCGTAAAAAAGCAAGTGATAAATTAATTATTACTCGTCGTAAACCAAATGCTAAAAGGGTAGGATAATATGGCTCGTTCAGTTAAAAAAGGTCCTTTCGTAGATGATCATTTAATGAAAAAAGTTATCAAAGCTAAAGAAAGCGGTGATAAAAAACCTATAAAAACTTGGTCAAGAAGATCTATGGTTCTTCCTGATTTCGTTGGTTTAACATTAAATGTTCACAATGGTCGCCAATTCGTTCCTGTATTCGTTACAGAGAATCACATTGGTTATAAACTTGGTGAATTCGCTCCAACTCGTACATTCAAGGGCCACAAGGGCTCAGTTCAGAAGAAAGGGTAAGGCATGGCTAGAGCATTATTAAAATTTATTCGTGTATCACCAATTAAATCTCGTCTAATTGCTAGAGAGATTCAAGGTATGAATGCTGAAGAAGCACTTGCAGCTTTAGAATTCACTCCAAACAAAGCGGCTAAAATTATCTCTAAAGTTGTTGCATCTGCAGTAGCTAATAGTGGTAACGAAGCTGAAGATTGTACAATCACATCATGTCGTGTTGACAATGGTCCAGTACTAAAACGTTTCCGTCCACGTGCTCGTGGTATGGCTTCAGGTATTAGAAAACCAACAGCACATATCTTAGTAGAAGTAGAGGGTAAATAGAATGGGTCAAAAAGTTAATCCTATTGGTTTACGTCTTGGAATCAACCGTAACTGGGAGAGCAGATGGTTTCCTAACTTTAAAACTGCTCCAGCAGCTTTAGGTGAAGATCACAAGATTCGTACATATTTAAAGAAAGAGTTATACTATGCTGGTGTTTCTAACATCATCATTGAAAGAACTGTTAAGCGTCTTCGTGTAACTATCGTTGCAGCTCGCCCTGGTATCATCATCGGGAAAAAAGGTGCTGACATTGAGAAACTTAAAAACAATCTTCAAAAGCTTATCGGAAAAGCTATTTCGGTAAACATTAAAGAAGAGAAAAAAGCTAACATCTCTGGTCAATTAGTTGCTGAGAATGTTGCTACTCAACTTGAGCGTCGTGTTGCGTTTAGACGTGCGATGAAAAAAGTTATGCAAAATGCACAAAGAAGTGGTGCTAAAGGTATTAAAGTATCTGTAAGTGGTCGTCTTGGTGGAGCTGAAATGGCTCGTACTGAGTGGTACTTAGAAGGTCGTGTTCCTTTACATACTCTACGTGCTAAAATCGATTATGGTTTCGCTGAAGCTCATACTACATACGGAATTATCGGTATCAAAGTATGGATCTTCAAAGGTGAGGTACTAACAAAAGGTATCCCTGCAGAAGCTAAAGAAGAGAAAAAAGAGCGTCGCACAAGAAAACCGCGTCGTGAAAATAGTGAAAAGGCGGAATAGACTATGTTAATGCCAAAAAGAACTAAATACCGTAAAATGATGAAAGGGCGTAACCGTGGTTATGCTCGTAGTGGATACAAGATCTCTTTTGGTTCTATTGCTATTAAAGCAGTAGAAGCAGGTCGTATCAACTCACGTCAAATTGAGGCTGCTCGTATCACATCTACTCGTGCGATTAATCGTCAAGGTAAGATCTGGATACGTGTTTTTCCTGCTAAACCGTTAACTAAACGTCCTCTTGAAGTACGTATGGGTAAAGGTAAGGGTCCAATCGATCAGTATGTTATGAACATCAAACCTGGTCGTATCATTTTTGAAATGGCTGGTGTAAATGAAGAGTTAGCTCGTAAAGCTTTAACTTTAGCACAACACAAGTTACCGTTCAAAACTAAAATTATTACTGCGGAGATGAGCAATGAAATATTCTGATTTAGCAGATAAAACAGTAGCTGAGCTTGAGGCAATGTTAAAAGAGAAGAAAACTGAGCTTTTCACTCTTAAGATAAAAAAACAAATGATGCAATTACAAAATACTAGTGAACTTAAAGTTGCTAAAAAAGATATTGCACGCATTAACACTGCTATCACTGCAGCAGCGAAGTAGGGGTTTGTAGATGACACATAAACGTGAAATTCAAGGTAATGTAGTAAAAATTGCAGGTAACAAAACAGCAACTATCGTTGTTGAGCGCCGTGTAATGCACCCACGTTACCACAAAGTTGTTAAAAAGTTCAAAAACTATCTTATCCATGATGAGAACAATGAACTAAAAGTTGGTGACGAGGTTGTAGCTGTAGAATGTCGTCCATTATCTAAGACTAAATCTTTTAGACTTAAATCAGTGGTAAAAGGAGCAGAGTAATGATCCAAAGTTTTACTCGTTTAAATGTAGCTGATAACACAGGTGCTAAAGAGATTATGTGTATTAAGGTGCTTGGTGGTTCTAAGCGTCGTTATGCAAGAGTAGGTGACGTTATCGTTGCTTCTGTTAAAAAAGCGACTCCAACTGCTAAAGTTAAAAAAGGTAAAGTTGTAAAAGCTGTTATCGTTAGAACTGCTAAAGAGGTTCACCGTGAAAACGGTTCTCTTATCCGTTTTGATGACAATGCAGCTGTTATACTTGATGACAAGAGAGAACCAATCGGTACTCGTATTTTCGGCCCTGTTGCTCGTGAAGTACGTTACGCTGGTTTCATGAAAATCGTTTCTCTTGCACCGGAGGTTGTTTAATGGCAAAGTTTAATTTCAAAAAAGGCGATACTGTAGAGATTATCGCTGGAGATGATAAAGGTACAAAAGCAACAGTACTAGCTGTATTACCTAAGAAAAACAAGGTAATAGTAGAGGGTTGTAAAGTTGCTAAAAAAGCTGTAAAACCAACTGAAGAAAACACTAAAGGCGGACACGTTAATAAAGAGATGCCAATAGATGTTTCAAATGTTCGTAAAGTGGAGGCGTAATTATGGCTCGTATGAAAGAAAAATATTTAGGCCTAAAAGCTGAGCTTCAAAAAGATCTTGAGATAGCTAACGTAATGCAAGTTCCTGCATTAGAAAAAATTGTTATCTCTGTTGGTGCTGGTTTTGCAATGAAAGATAACAAGCTTATCCAAAACATAGAAGACACTATTACTAAGATAGCTGGTCAAAAAGCATCTACAGTAATCGCTAAGAAATCAGTAGCTGGTTTTAAAGTTCGTGAAGGTATGCCGGTTGGTGTACGTGTTACTCTTCGTGGTGAAAACATGTATAACTTCTTTGATCGTTTAGTTTCTATAGCTCTTCCACGTGTGAAAGATTTCCGTGGTGTTCCAAGAAATGGTTTTGATGGTCGTGGTAACTATAACTTTGGTTTGCAAGAGCAATTAATCTTCCCGGAGATTACATATGACTCAATTATGCAAATCCACGGTATGAACATTACAGTTGTAACTACAGCTGAAAATGATAAGGCAGGATTTGCTCTATTAGAGAAATTAGGTATGCCTTTTACTAAAGGGAGTAACTAATGGCTAAGAAGTCTATGATCGCTAAAGCGGCACGTGAACCTAAGTTTAAAGTTCGTGGATATACAAGATGTCAAATCTGTGGTCGTCCACATTCAGTATTAAGAGACTTTGGTATTTGTCGTGTTTGTTTTAGAAAAATGGCAAATGAAGGTATGATCCCAGGTGTTAGAAAGTCAAGCTGGTAGGCAAAAGCCTCTCAGTTTGAAACTCCTAACAATAGCAGTCGTAAGACTTGCAGAATAAGGAATTTAAAAATGATTAATGATTTAGTATCAGATGCGTTAACTCGTATCCGTAATGCTGGTATGAGAAAACTAGATGTTACTACACTTGTTCACTCTAAGAGTGTTGAAGCTTTAGCTAACATTTTAGTAGAAAAAGGTTATCTTGATAGTTGTAACGTTATTGAAGACGGTATTAAAAAAACTATCAAGGTTGTATTAAAGTATGATGATAACGGTAACACTGTGATCAATGAAATGAAAAGAGTATCTAAACCTGGTAGACGTGTTTACAAAGGTAAAGATGAGATCAAACGTTTCAAAAATGGTTACGGTACTATTGTAGTATCTACATCTAAAGGCGTTCTTCCTAACGATAAAGCTTACGAGCTTGGTATCGGTGGTGAAGTAATGTGTACTATTTGGTAGGAAGGAGATAACATGTCAAGAATTGGAAAAAACCCAGTAGATTGTACAGCTGATGTAAAAGTTAGTGCAAATGGTAATGTTATCACTTTCTCTAAAGGTAACAAAAGCGTTGATTTAGATACAAAAGGAAATGTTGATTTCAATATAGATGGAAACATCATCACTTTTGCAACAAAATCTCAAGAGAGACAAGATAGAGCATTCTGGGGTACTTACCGTGCACTAGCTCAAAACATTGTAACTGGTTTAACTGCAGGTTACCAAAAACAACTTGAGATCAACGGTGTTGGTTACAGAGCTGCTGTTCAAGGTAAAGTTCTTAACTTACAATTAGGTTTTTCACACGATATCAACTATGATCTACCAGAAGGTTTAGAAGCATCAGTTGATAAAAACGTGATTACATTAAAAAGTCATGACAAACAATTAGTTGGTCAATGTGCAGCTGAAATCAGATCTTTCCGTCCGCCAGAGCCTTATAAAGGTAAAGGTGTTAAATATGTTGAAGAGCATATTGTACGTAAAGCTGGTAAGACAGCGGCTAAATAGAGGAGGGCATATTAGATGAACGCAAAAGTATTAAAAAATAAATTAGCTTCTCGCATAAAGCGTAAGCGTCGTATTCGTGCAAAAATATCTGGTAGTGCTACACTTCCTCGTGTTTCTGTGTTCCGTTCAAACCGTTATTTAACTGTTCAAGCTATAGATGATACTACAGCTACAACAATTATCGGAATGAATTCAAAAGCTATCAATCAAAAAGCTAACAAAGAGAGTGCAGCTGCACTTGGTGAGGCATTTGCTGCTAAACTTAAAGAAGCTAAAATCTCTGAAATTGTTTTTGATAGAAATGGTTACCAATACCACGGTGTTATTGCTGCATTTGGTGACGCACTTCGTGCAAACGAAATTAAGTTCTAGGGGTTAAGATGGAAATCAATAGAGAAGATTTTGAAGAATCAATTGTAAATATAGGTCGTGTAACTAAAGTTGTAAAAGGTGGTCGTAGATTTCGTTTTACTGCATTAGTTGTAGTTGGTGACAAAAATGGTACTGTTGGATTTGGAACTGGTAAAGCTAAAGAGGTTCCTGATGCAATCAAAAAAGCTGTTGACGAAGCATTTAAAAACTTAACTAAAGTTAGTATCAAAGGTACTACAATAGCACATGATATTGAGCACAAGTTCAATGCAAGTCGTGTTTTATTAAAACCAGCATCTGAAGGTACTGGTGTTATCTCTGGTGGTGCTATGCGTCCAGTTTTAGAGTTAGCAGGTGTTCAAGATATTTTAACTAAGTCAATTGGCTCAAATAATCCAAATACTGTTGTTCGTGCTACTATTGAAGCATTAGCAAAATTAAAAGGATAATCAAATGGGTATTGAAAATTTAACTCCGGCTGAGGGTTCAACTTCTAACTCTAAAAGAGTTGGTCGTGGACAAGGTTCTGGTATGGGTAAGACTGCTACTCGTGGTCAAAAAGGTCAGAAATCTCGTTCAGGTTATAAGAGAAAAAGAAACTTCATTGGTGGTCAGTTACCACTAGCGAAGATTCTTCCAAAAATCGGTTTCCATTCTAAGAATGTTAAACCTTATGTAATTAATGTTGAAAAAATCAAAGCAGTAGCTGAGCTTGAAGAGATCACAATGGAATCAATCCGTGGTGTTCACAAAATAGCTGCTTCTGTAGAGAAAGTTAAATTAGTTGGTGCATCTGCAAAAGATTTAGCATCAAAAATTAAAGACGACAACGTTACTACTACAGGAAAATAATCGTGAATAAAAATCTAGTTAATAAGATACTTATTACAATCGGGTTTTTATTTATTTACCGCCTACTGGCATACGTGCCAGTTCCTGGCGTTGATACTGCTGTTATAGCTTCATTCTTCGACTCACATCAATCAGATGCACTAGGTCTTTTTAATATGTTCAGTGGAAACGCTGTTGAGAGACTATCTATAATTTCACTTGGTATTATGCCTTATATCACTGCTTCAATCATCATGGAACTTTTAGCTGCAACTTTTGCACCATTAGGTCAGATGAAAAAAGAGCGTGACGGTATGGTTAAATACATGCAGATAATTCGTTACGCTACTATTGTTATAACAATTATTCAAGCTATAGGTGTAAGTGTAGGACTTCAAAGTTTAACTGGACCAAACGGCAATAGTGCTATTTTAGCTGATCACAACACTTTCATTTTACTTGCTGCTGTTTCTATGCTAGCTGGTACAATGCTTCTTATGTGGATTGGTGAGCAGATCACTCAAAACGGTATTGGTAACGGTATCAGTTTAATTATCTTTGCAGGTATAGTTTCAGCTATTCCTTCAGCTATTGGACAAACTATTGAGATGGTTAACACTGGTGCTATGAGTTTCTTAACTGTATTAGCAATACTGGCTTTAATCTTAGCTACTGTAGGTATTATAATCTACGTTGAGCTTGGTGAGAGACGTGTACCTGTTACATATGCTAAGAAAACTATGATGCAAAATCAAAATAAAAGAGTGATGAACTATATACCTATTAAGGTTAACTTATCAGGTGTTATTCCTGTTATCTTCGCATCTGCTATTTTGATGTTTCCTATGACAGTTTTATCATCAAGTACTAACCCTACGATTGTTGCTATAGCTGATTTATTAAATCCAAATGGTTACTTCTTTCAGTTTTTAACATTTGTATTTGTTGTTTTCTTTGCATTTTTCTATGCATCGATCACTTTTAATGCAAAAGATATATCTGATAACCTAAAAAGACAAGGTGGATTTATCCCTGGTATTCGTACTGGTGATGCTACAAAAGAGTTCTTAAATGTAACAGCTTCAAATTTAACTGTTACAGGTGCTTTTTATCTTGGTCTTGTAGCGACACTACCTTTCATGATCATTCATGGAATGGGTGTTGGATTCTTCTTTGGTGGTACTGCAGTATTAATCGTTGTTCAAGTTGCACTTGATACTATGAGAAAAATAGAGGCTCAAATTTACATGAGTAAGTATGAAACTCTAAGTGCAGTTGGTCTATAAAAAATGGCGATCACGCTAAAAAAACCGCTAGAGATAGAAAAACTTCGCGCCGCTAACAAAATTGTTGCCGGCGCTCTTGAACTTCTTAGAGAAAACACCAAAGCAGGTGTTTCCTTAAAAGAGTTAGACGCTATGGCTGAAGATTATATTTTGAGCCAAGGTGCTAAACCATCTTTTAAAGGTCTTTATGGCTTTCCCTCTTCTGTATGTACATCACTAAATCAAGTTATTATCCACGGTATTCCAAACGATTATAAACTCCAAGAAGGAGATATTATAGGTTACGATATTGGTACTGAGCTTGATGGTTGGTTTGGTGATGCTGCCATAACAGTTGGAGTTGGAGAGATCTCTGAAGCAGATAAAAAGCTTATAGCTTGTGCTGAAGAATCTCTTTATGAAGCTATTGAGAGTATTAAAGAAGGTATGAGATTTAAAGAACTATCACAAGTTCTAGAAAATTCTATTCGTTCACGTGGATTTGTACCTCTTTATGACTTCTGTGGTCATGGAATTGGTAAAAAACCTCATGAAGAACCAGAGATACCAAATTACCTAGAGCATGGTAATGCTAAATCTGGGCCTAAGATTAAAAACGGAATGGTTTTTTGTATAGAGCCTATGATTTGTCAAAAAGATACTGCAAAAGTTATCTTGGAAAATGGTTGGGATGTTGTTAGTGCCGATGGATTGAACGGTTCACACTATGAGCATACTGTTGCGGTTGTAAACGGTAAAGCTGAAATATTATCGAAAATTTAATAAAGGTTTAGAAAATGGCAAAAGCTGATGTTATCGAAGTAGATGGCAAGATTGTTGAGGCTTTACCTAATGCAACATTTCGTGTTGAATTAGATAACGGACACGTGATATTATGTCACATAGCTGGTAAGATGCGTATGCACTACATCAAAATCCTGCCTGGAGACAAAGTTAAACTTGAACTTACTCCATACTCTTTAGACAAGGGTCGTATCACTTACAGATACAAATAGTAGATTTGCATCAAATATAGATGCATAATCTACCTTTTTACACTAAAAATTCCATATTTAATTTTTTAGCATAACTGCTTAACATTGCACATTCGAAATCATTGTTTGTAGCATAGCTATATCCAAAACATTTATCCCATAATTCGTGATCTTCCATACACATATAAAAGAAAACTTTATCATCTCCATTTTGCCAAGGTTTAAAAGATTCATATGCTGATTTGAACATATCTATTTTAGTTTGAAGTGGATATGATGTCTTACCACTCGCATCAATATGTGGAATTTGTGTTATTTTAGTTTTAAAATCACGTCCACGAAGTTGTTTAATTACAGGTTTTATAAAAGTAAGAGTTCCAAAACTAACAAGGACAACCTCTTTAGGAACAAACTCATTTATTAAACGTTCATAGATATTTTTATATTCTTGTAAATAGTTTTCATACTCAACTATAGGGTGAAAATGAAAACCAACCTTTATTCCTTTGTCTGCTAATCTTCTAGCACTAAGTATACGTTTGTCTAGTGAAGCAGTAAGGTGTTCTTCATTATCTATAATTGTTTTAGTATTCAAACTCCAAGTCACTATTATGTTCTTAGGCACATCATTATCTAGAAAGTATTTTATATTATCTGATTTTGTTTTGAACTCTAAAATCACGTTTGGATTGTTTTTGGCAAAATCAAACAAAGCATCCAAGACACCCTCACGGTTTCCAAACATGAGTGAATCAGAACTTTGACCAGTACCGATATGATATGTTTTATTCTTTTCAAGTTTTAGATTTTTTAGTTTTTCTGCAAAACCTTTATCAAATGTAATCGTATTTTGATTGTAAAAACTCTGAATTGAACAATATGAGCAATCAAATCCGCAACTCTCTACTGCATCAAGTGTTAGTAAATTACAACATCTTGTCTTTTCACTTGCTACAGGGCATAGCCCCAATCCAAAACCTTGTTTTTCTGCTACTTTAAATTTAAATTTTTGCTCAGAATTTACAATATGAGGTGTAAAGTTATTATAAGAGTTTTGTTTGTTTTTTAGAAATTCATAATCTTTTTTTATTTTTGTAATTACTGCTTTTTTATGATCATTAGCAGGAAATATATCTATAATACTTCTTTCATCCCATAAGTTAAGATCTCTACTAATATCTATAATTTGCTTTATATCTTGATGAGAAAACTTAAGTTCAAAAGCCTTATGTTTGATAAAATTTTGTTCTTCTATAGAGAGCTTATTGAAAAAAGTATTTTCGATTGCTTTTGTAAATTTTTCTTCATATGTATTCATAATGGAATTTTATCGAAAGTTTTGCAATTTGACATATTTTTAAATATTATTAATTTTTTTTGCAAATATACACTATATAAACTTTGTATGATAAAGGAGTTGATATGATACTCGGTAAATGCCCCTATTGTGATGATGGGATGATAGAAGTAAGAGAAAAAGAAGTATCAGGCAAAAAAGTAAAATTGTATGCTTGCTCAAACGCACATTGGACTACTGAGGATGGTGAGATGTTTGAACTTCGCGCGGATGCAAGTTGTGATTTTCGTGTATGGCAAAACTCTTTGGCTAGATATGGAAAATGGCTTAGCTATAAAGATATGAAAGATCTACTGAATGACGAATCAATAGAGGTAGAACTAATAAGTAAAAAATTTGGTAAAAAAACATACTACAACAAGCATATAAGTTTAAATCCTGAGTATGGTGTAAGTGTAATTTGGGATTAGAATTTGTAATTTAACAATACCGCTTAATAAAAATTTTAAATATACTTGGGTATAATTCGCGTCTGCTTTGCTGTTTTAACATAAAAGTTAGAGTGTTTTTACCTATGTAAATATACGTAGATAAAAGTATTGGCAAGCACAATTGTAGCTAGCCTAGAAGCAGCAAAGAAATAACACACAGGAGACTTTCAATGAAAGTAAGAGCTTCAGTAAAGAAGATGTGTGATGACTGTAAAGTTATCAAAAGAAAAGGTATTGTAAGAGTAATCTGCAAGAACCCAAAACATAAACAAAGACAAGGGTAATTATGGCTCGTATATCAGGTGTTGATTTACCAAAGAAAAAAAGAGTAGAGTATGGTCTAACATACATCTACGGGATTGGTTTACATACTTCACGTCTTATATTAGACGCTACAGGTATTGACTATAATAAGAGAGTTTTCGAACTTTCTCAAGAAGAAGTAGCAGCTATTACAAATGAAATCCGTGATAACCACATGGTTGAAGGTGATCTTCGTAAACAAGTTGCAATGGATATTAAAGCACTTATGGATTTAGGTTCATATAGAGGTTTACGTCACCGTCGTGGTCTTCCATGTCGTGGTCAAAAAACTAAAACGAATGCTCGTACTCGTAAGGGTAAGAAAAAAACTGTTGGTTCAGCGTAAGGAAGTAGATTATGGCAAAAAGAAAAGCTGTTAGAAAAAAAGTAGTAAAGAAAAATATTGCTCGTGGTATCTGTCATATCGCAGCATCGTTTAATAACACTTTAGTGACTATCACAGATGAGATGGGTAACATGATTGCTTGGAGTTCTGCTGGTTCTTTAGGATTCAAAGGTTCTAAAAAATCTACTCCGTTCGCTGCTCAAGCTGCTGTTGAAGCTGCTGTTGAAAAAGCACAAGTACATGGTATCAAAGAGCTTGGAATTAAAGTACAAGGTCCAGGTAGTGGTCGTGAGACTGCAGTAAAATCAGTTGGTGCAATTGAGGGAATTCGTGTTACATTTATGAAAGACGTTACTCCATTACCACACAACGGTTGTCGCGCACCTAAGCGTCGTAGAGTTTAAGGAGATTACTGATGGCAAGATATAGAGGTCCAGTAGAAAAAATCGAAAGAAGATTTGGTGTAAGCCTTAACCTAAAAGGTGAGCGTCGTTTAGCAGGAAAATCTGCAATTGACAAGCGTCCATATGGTCCAGGTCAACATGGTCAACGTCGTAAAAAAGTTTCTGAGTATGGTTTACAACTCAATGAAAAGCAAAAAGCGAAATTCATGTATGGTGTTTCTGAGAAACAATTCCGTGCATTATTCGTAGAAGCAAAACGTCGTGAAGGAAATACAGGTACGAACCTTGTTACTCTTATCGAGCAAAGACTTGATAACGTAGTATATCGTATGGGATTTGCTTCAACACGTCGTTTCGCACGCCAATTAGTGACACATGGTCACTTACTTGTTGATGGTAAAAAAGTGGATATCCCTTCTTACCGTGTAAAACCAGGTCAAAAAATTGAAGTTCGTGAATCAAGCAAGAAAAACGTACAAGTTGT
This sequence comes from Sulfurimonas sp., assembly GCF_041583195.1. Lineage (NCBI taxonomy): Bacteria > Pseudomonadati > Campylobacterota > Epsilonproteobacteria > Campylobacterales > Sulfurimonadaceae > Sulfurimonas > Sulfurimonas sp. The sequence continues at coordinate 583 of NZ_JBFHGL010000014.1, read as the reverse complement.
TCGCGCTTTGGAACTTACAAACCAAACTGGTTTAGCTCCATGGGTTGATATCGATGCTGAGAAGGTATTTGGTATTTTTACTCGTTTACCAGAACGTGAAGAGGTTGTTATTCCAGTTGAAGAACGTTTAATCGTTGAACTTTACTCGAAATAATAATTAAAACAAAGGCGTTTGAGAATGAAAAAAATTAAAACTACTCCACTTGCTCCTCAAGAATTTGAGGTAGAACAGATTAGTGAGAATGAAGCTAACATTATAGCGTTCCCTTTTGAAACAGGGTATGCTATCTCTTTAGCTCACCCACTTCGCCGTTTTTTATTAAGTAGCTCAGTTGGTTATGCTCCAATAGCTATTAAAATTGAGGGTGCTAGACATGAGTTTGACTCAGTACGTGGTATGCTTGAAGATATTTCGGACTTCATTTTAAACCTTAAAGATATTCGCTTTAAGTTATTAAATGGAGCGACGGAAGCTGAAGTAAACTATAGCTTTGCTGGTCCATGTGAAGTAAAAGGGAGTGATCTTAATAGTGATGCAGTTGAAATTGTGACTCCAGAGACACATTTGGCTACATTAAATGAA
>NZ_JBFHGL010000013.1 GCF_041583195.1 Sulfurimonas sp. | reverse complement strand
AGTAGTAGGTATCTTTACATTAGTTGGTACTATAATCGTTTACTATATAGCTTCAGCAATCACAGGTGGTGGTAGAGTAGATGAAGAGACTGAGCAAGTTGGTCTTGACGAAGCTGTTCATGGTGAAAAAAGTCTTAACCTGTAATTTAGTTGATTTAAACACTAAAAGTGGTTACAATTTTGAAAATTAAAAAAAGAGGGTGAATCCCTCTTATAATAAAAATATTATGGAGTCTAAATAATGAAAAGAATAGAAGCGGTTATAAAACCATTTAAATTAGAAGATGTAAAAGATGCACTTGCAGAGATCGGTATTACTGGTATGACTGTAAGTGAAGTAAAAGGATATGGACGTCAAAAAGGTCATTCTGAGCTTTACCGTGGTGCAGAATATGTAGTTGACTTTTTACCAAAGATCAAAATGGAGATGGTAGTTGACGATAAAGATGTAGATCAAGTTACATCTGCTATCGTAGAAGCAGCTCGTACTGGTAAAATCGGTGATGGTAAAATATTCGTTAGTGATATTGAAAAAATTATCCGTATCCGTACAGGTGAAACTGACGCAGAAGCTATATAGTTTAAGTATTTCCACAACTTTGTGGAAATATCCTAATCTATTCCTCTTAAATATTACTGATTAAAATTTAATCATTCCTCCCTATAATATAAGTTTTTATTTTAGATAAAATTCCCCTTTTGAATGGGAGGAATTGAATGGTTGAGACTGAATTTAAATATGTTATAGATACTTTTTTTGCACTGTTTTCTATGACACTAATTATACTTATGGTACCTGGTTTTGCAATGCTAGAAGCAGGTCTTGTACGTGCTAAAAATGTTACTGCAGTACTTACAATAAACACACTTATCTACGCTATTGCGTCTATCGCTTTTTTACTTATCGGTTATGAGTTGGCATTTGGTTCATGGGAAAATGATTCTATGAGTAAATGGGCTGCTTTTTTATTTCAGATGGCATTTGTCGGAAAAACTATTAATATTATGAGTGGTGGAGTTAGTGAGCGTGTACGTATTATTCCTGTAGCAGTTTTTGCATTTATTATGGGTGGTTTGATATACCCTTTAATAGTGAATATATCTTGGGGTGCTGATATGTTTGCAGGCACTTTTTTAGATATAGATATGTATGACCTTGCTGGTTCGACTGTTATACACTCAACAGGTGGATGGGCATTGCTAGCTACACTAATAATCATGGGTTCAAGAAAGGGAAGATATGGAAAAGACGGAAGTGTTAAAGTAATTCCTGCTTCAAATATCCCTTTAGTATTTTTGGGTGCTTTTCTTTTATGGATTGGTTGGTTTGGATTTAACGGTGGTAGTGTAGGTTCAATATCTTCAGTTGAAAATGCCGATGCTGTAGCAAAAACAATTATGAATACAAATACTGCCGGACTTGCAGGTGCAATTATTGCAACTATAGTTATGTATATAAGATATAAACTATTTGATATAACTATGATATTAAACGGTGCACTAGGTGGACTTGTTGCTGTAACTGCTGGACCAGATCTATATGATATATATACGCCTATTTTAATCGGAGCTATTGGTGGTGCTTTAGTTATTTTAGCAGTTCCATTATTTGATAAGTTAAAACTTGATGATCCTGTCGGTGCATTATCAGTTCACTTGGTAAATGGTATATGGGGCACACTAGCAGTAGGTATATTTGTAAGTGATGTATCTTTTATGGCTCAACTAAAAGGTGTATTAGTAGTAGGAGCTATAGTATTTCCTGTATCACTTCTAGTTGTATATATTATTAATAAATTTACTACTTACACAGCTGATGAAGAAGAGCAACTTCAAGGTATGGATATTGTTGAATGTGGTGTTGAAGCTTATCCAGAATTTAGAAAATCAATATAATTACTACAAAAATTGTGTATCTATAAGTTATTAAACACTTATAGATATACTTAATTCTTCAATAAACAAAAAGACTTTAGGTTAAATTAACTTTATTTGATTATATTTCCAACTAACTATAAATTTTTTATGTAAGAGAAGAAACTTTTATAAAAAAACTAAACTATTAACAGTTTCTACTATTAAAGGAGACCCTTATGAGAACTTCATGGGTAAAAGAGCGTGAAAATGACGAGTGTAAAACTCAGATGTATTACGCTAAGCAAGGTATCATCACACAAGAGATGGAGTATGTTGCTAAAATAGAGGACTTAGATCCTGAGCTTGTAAGAAGTGAGATTGCAAGGGGACGCTTAATAATTCCTGCCAATGTTAATCACACAAACTTAGAACCGATGGCTATCGGTTTAGCATCAAAATGTAAGATAAATGCAAATATAGGATCATCTGCAATAGCAAGTGATGTTCAAGGTGAGATAGAAAAAGTTCAAGTTTCACAACATTATAAAGCTGATACAGCGATGGACTTATCAACTGGTGGTGATCTGGACGAGATTCGTTCAGCCGTAATCGCTAATTCAAAAATTCCAATAGGTACTGTGCCGATTTATCAGATTTTACACGATGTTGGAAATAAGATAGAGGATTTAAGTATAGAGGTTATGCTTGAAGTACTAGAACGCCAAGCGAAGCAGGGTGTTTCATACTTTACTATCCACGCAGGTTTTTTATTAGAGACTATGCCAAAAGTAGCAAAACGTAAGATGGGTATAGTATCTCGCGGTGGTTCATTAATGGCAGCATGGATGATGCACTATCATAGAGAAAATCCTTTCTTTACGGCTTTTGATGATATCTTAGATATTTGTGCTAGATACGATGTTTCTTTATCTTTAGGAGATTCACTTCGTCCAGGTTGTCTAGCTGATGCAAGTGATGATGCACAACTTGGTGAGCTTAAAGTTCTTGGTGAATTAACACTTCGTGCTTGGGAGAAAAATGTTCAGGTTATGATTGAAGGTCCAGGTCATGTTCCTTTAAATCAGATTGAGCGTAATATGAAGATCCAACGTGAATATTGTCACGAGGCTCCTTTTTATATATTAGGACCACTTGTAACTGATATCGCAGCAGGGTATGATCATATCTCATCTGCTATCGGTGCTGCTGTTGGAGGATGGCATGGAGCATCTATGTTATGTTACGTAACTCCAAAAGAGCACTTAGGACTTCCAAATGCAGACGATGTACGTGAAGGTATTATTGCATACAAAATAGCTGCCCATGCTGCAGACATTGCACGTGGACGTAAGGGTGCACGTGATATTGACGATGAAATGAGTGATGCGCGTTATGCATTTGATTGGGAAAAACAGTTTGAACTTGCCCTTGATAGTGAACGTGCACGTGAGTATCATGATGAGACACTGCCTCAAGACGTATTTAAAGAAGCAGAATTTTGTTCTATGTGTGGACCTAAATTTTGTTCATACAAAATAACTCAAGAGATTATGGATAATCCTGAAGCTATTGCGAAAATTGCAGAAGATGCAAAATTAGCTGAAGCTAATTAAATTTTATAAAGGAAAAAATTTTATGACTGAACAAATTGTAAAAGATGCATTATCAAAAGTTACATATCCAGGTTTTACTAAAGATATCGTAACTTTTGGTTTTGTAAAAGATATTCAAATTTCTGGAAATGATGTAAGTGTAACTGTAGATATTACTTCATCGGCTCCAGAGGTTGCACAACAAATTACTGATGATGCACAATCTGAGTTAAAGCATGCTGGTGCTTCAAGTGCGACTATTAATATTACTGCACCTCAAATGCCAAAAGAGAGTTCTTCTAAGGGTAAAAATATAGCACCACAAGTTAAAAACTTTTTAATGGTAAGTTCTGGTAAAGGTGGTGTAGGTAAATCAACTACTTCTGTAAATATTGCAATCAGCCTTGCTAAACAAGGTAAAAAAGTTGGACTTTTAGATGCAGACATCTATGGTCCTAATATTCCCCGTATGATGGGTGTAGCTGATGTAAAACCTGAAGTTAACGGAAATAAAGTTATGCCTTTAAAAGCTTACGGTATTGAAGTTATGTCTATGGGTTCACTTATGGAAGATGGACAATCTCTAATCTGGCGTGGTGCTATGATTATGAAAGCAATTGAACAGTTCCTACGTGATATTTTATGGAGTGAACTAGATGTATTAGTTATCGATATGCCACCGGGAACAGGTGATGCACAACTTACACTTGCTCAAAGTGTACCTGTAACGGCTGGTCTTACTGTAACAACGCCGCAAAGTGTATCTTTAGATGACTCTAGACGTTCACTTGATATGTTTAAAAAGCTTCATATTCCAATTGCAGGTATAGTTGAGAATATGAGTGGATTTATTGCTCCGGATACTGGTGTTGAGTATGATATTTTTGGTAAAGGTACGACTCAACCTATGGCAGATGAGTTTGATACTAAAATAATTGCTGAAGTTCCAATAGAGCCAAGTATTCGTACAGGTGGAGATGAGGGTAAACCTATCTCTTACGTTGCTCCAACTAGTGAGAGTGCTAAACGTTATGATCAAGCGGCAGAAGCTATCTGGGCATTCATAGAAAATATAAATGCAGAGGGTGGGGTTGACAACCAAGCTGTTCAGCCGACTACACCTCCAGGTGTGTCTGCTTGTTCTATGTAATATAATACAAAAAGAAAACCAAAGTATCGGCGCATTTTCAGCGTCGTTACACTTGTCATGTACTTTTAGTACATTTCCTCGTTAAACTTCTCGAAACTACACCAATCTTTTGATTTTTAATTATCAGTTATCTAGTTTTTTTATTTATGTGGGGAAGAAATTAAGATAAAAGAAGTGAATTACTCCACCTCTTTTTAATAAGAACCTTCATATTTATCTTTATCCATCATGCTCTCATCAAACTCTACTATTTTATTTCTACCAGTGTTTTTAGCATTATATAAAGCAGTATCTGCATATTTAATACATTTCCAGATTGTATCACCATCATTAGGGAATTTTGCTATACCGATAGAGATAGTTTTTTGTAAAGATTCTCCACTACCTACATCAAAACGTAGTCTTCCAAAGTCTTGGTGAATTTTTCTTGCTACCATTAAAGCACCCTCATCAGTTGCATTGTGAAGCATGACTAAAAATTCTTCTCCACCGTAACGTATAGCAAGATCTGCTTCACGAATACTGCTTCTAAGTACATTTGCAAGATCAACTATAACTCTATCTCCAACATCGTGTCCATGAGTATCATTTACCATTTTAAAGAAGTCAACATCAAGCATTAATACATGATAAGTTTCATCTGCACGTCTAACTTGACTCATCACTTTATCTATAAAGTTTTCTAAAAATCTTCTGTTGTAAAGGTCTGTCATTCCGTCTCTTAAAGATGTGTCATGTAACTTATCCATAAGCAAGTTACTTTCAATCACAGGTTTAGCAGCTTCAAGATAGTTAGTAATACTTGGCATATAAGAAGTATATTTTGGAATGTCAAGTTCATCATACGACATCATATTGATTAACAGTGATGCTTCATCATTTATCTGATATGGATGGCATATAAAGTGTATATCTTCTGCATGATTTGATGTACAAAGGTTATGGAATTCAGTAGATATTACATCTGAATGTGTCCTACAAGCACGGCATTTTTGCGCATTTTTATCTACAAGTTCTACATTACATGTTTCTGTAAGTTTTTCATCAGTAATATAAATTAGTTTTCTTGTGTTGTGTTTGTTATCTATTTCGTATATTGCAAAGTTTTCGATATCAAATTTTCTTTTTAGAACGTCTATTATTCTAGAATATATGATATTCTTATTTTCATCAAGTTCTATAGTCTTTTTAAATTTATATATATCTGAAAGTTCATTAATGATCTGTTTAGCTTCATATAGCGGATCATTACATGAAGAGGATCTGTCTGTAACAAAAGTTGCTAGATTAACCCTAATCTCACCAAAAGCTTCATGCATTTTTTCAAACAGTGTATTTAACTGTTCAACAACTTTACCTGCTTCACCTTTAATTTTAGTTTGAAATTTATGAGTAAAGTCACCGCTATAAGCCTCTTGAATTCCAGCTTGAAGATCTTCAAAAAGTTTCATGTAAGGCGTTACATAGTAGTTTATAAGTATAAGGGCTATAACAATAAAGATAAGGTTAATACCTAAAATTTTTAAAATAGTAAAAAGACCTGCATTTCTCATGTCTGTAATATTAAATTCCATACTTATGGCACCAAGAGTATCTCCTCTTTTTACATCATGACATGTTAAACAGTTTATATTACCTACAGTAGTAGCTTTATAAGGCATAGTAACCCTAAGGTTTATTTTGTCTGTATACTCATCTATCTTTTTAATAACCTGACCTGTTTTTAGTACCTCTTCATCTATAGCATCACGTGCAAGTTCTGAGTTAAAGCCTTCCCCATATTGCTTTATTACATGTTGACTACGAACTAGCCATAGAGATTTAATATCATCATTATTTGAAATTTGTTCTAAGAAGTATTCACGTTTATCCATAATGCCGTTAACCATATGTGCAGTTAAGCCATCTTCAACAGTTCTAGCAGCTGTTTCAGCTTTTTCAAGAGCTGATTTTATACTGTATTCTCTGAAGTTTAGTGATACGTTTATAATTGTGGCTATAGCTAAGCCAAGAAGCATAAGAGTTACTATAAAAAGAAGTTTTATTTTTGTTCGCATATATATTCGCTTATATTAAGATTTGAATTAATTATCATATCTTAATATAATTTAATATATTTTGAAATTGTAAAAATTATCCTTTATTCTACAGTTACACTTTTTGCTAAATTCCTTGGCATATCTACATCGTTACCAAGGCGTATAGAGATCTCCAATGATAGTATTTGAACAACAATCATCATCTCAAAAAATTCCAGCATATAGTCTTTACATTTATTTATTTGTATAAAGTCATCTGCTTTGTCAAACTCTTTTGAAGATATGGCACATATAGTAGAGTCTCTTGCACTTAATTCCTCTACATTACTTTTAGATTTTTCATATAGTAAGTGTTCCGGTAGCAGAGCTATTGTAAAAAGTTCAGGATCAGCAAGTGCTATTGGACCGTGTTTCATTTCACCACTTGGATAACCCTCTGCATGAAGATAGCTGATCTCTTTTAATTTTAAGGCACCCTCTAGTGCAAGTGGATAAAATATATCGCGTCCAATAAAGAAAAAACCATGTCCGTGAAGATAACGTTTAGATAAACGCTTAATTCTTTCATGCATCTCATCATTTACTTTTACACTTGAAGGAACTTCTCGTAATAAGTCTATCTGGTGTTTTATCTCATTTGCACTCATAGAATTTTTTAGTTTCGCTATATATAAACTAAGCATCCAAAATACGGTAACTTGAGTAGCAAATGCTTTTGTAGAAGCTACACCTTTTTCTATGCCTGCACGAGTTAATATACTAGCATTCGCTTCACGCACCATTGAAGAGTTGTCAACATTACAAATAACAAGAGTTTTTAAACCTGCTTTTTTTGCCATTTTAAGTGTTTCAAGTGTATCTGCAGTTTCACCGCTTTGAGAGATTACTACAAAAAGAGTGTTTTGATTCATGATTGGCTGGCGGTATCTAAATTCACTAGCGATCTCAACAGAACATCTTATTTTTGAATAGCGCTCAAACATATATGAAGCTGTTAAAGCAGCATGGTATGATGTACCGCAGGCACATAGTTTGATCTCTTCAATCCCATCAAAAAGATTTTGATCTAATTCTTCAAATATGATTTCGTCGTCATTTAAGCGCCCAAGCAGAGTATCTGCTATAACATCACTTTGCTCATAAATTTCTTTTTCCATAAAGAAGCGGTAACCGTCTTTTTGAGCTGATAATTTATCTGAATTTAGGGTTGTAAAGTTCGGCTTTTTCTCTTTACCATCCATATCATAAATTTTAATATCATCTTTGCTGACATAACCATAGTCACCGTCTTCAAAGTAGTTGACTTCACGAGCCAAACCTATTAAAGGGGAATCTGACGATGCAAAAAACTTTTCATTTTTATCATTGATTCCAACTAGCATTGGAGATCCGTGCTTTGCAAAAAATATAGTATCAGGACGTGATTTTGTTACTATTAAAGTTGCATATGCACCTTCTAATTCACTAATTGTTTTTGAGAATGCTTCAAATTCATTAGAAGCTGTTTGTAGATTTTTTTCAAACTGATGAACTATAACTTCTGTATCTGTCTGACTTAAAAAATTTACTCCGCTTTGAACTAACTCTTTTTTTAGTTCAGAATAGTTCTCAATTATACCGTTGTGAACTACATATGAACTCTCACCTAAGTGCGGATGTGCATTTATTTCAGTCGGTTTACCGTGTGTAGCCCAGCGTGTATGACCGATTCCAACTGCAAATTTATCTGTTATAAAATCTTTTGTTTTCTCTTCTAAGTTTACTAGTTTTCCGACAGCTTTGTAGTTAGAAAATTCACCGTCTTGTAAAACAGCTATACCTGCTGAATCATATCCACGGTATTCTAGTTCTTTTAAACCATTAAGAAGTATCTCTTTTGTATTATCTTTTCCTAGGTATCCAACAATTCCACACATATATTTACCTTATTTTGTTAGCAGATCATAAATTTTTTCGACATTATTACATATATTATTTTGTTTACTCATTAAAAAGCTATCTCTTACTTTGTATTTTGTTGAGTGTATTTTTGCACTTGCTATATTTATGCCTAGTTTTTCAAATGCATCCATCATATATGCAAGTAGTCCAATTTGGTTTTTTGTATTTATATTCAGCTCTGCATGTGCGAGTGAATGATCACAGTCTATCGTGATCTCTTCTTTCTTAATTTCAATATTTTTATTCTCGACAACTCTGTCCATATCAAAAGCAGCTTCTATAATCTCTTCAACGTCCATTAGTTCAGCACCGTATACATTTTTCTTAAATTCAATTCTGAAGTATTTTATATCATCAAAAAGTGTAAGAATCTCCATTGTTCCAACATCTAAATGACTAAGAGTTGAGAGTAAAAAACCTATATTTAGTGGTACTTTTCTATAAATCTCTATAATTAAAGATTTCTCATTATCTGCAAAGTATTGGAATTCTTTAGTTTCTTTTGCTTTTTTTGCAATTTTTATAATCTCTTGAGGAGAGTGTTTAAAGAAAAACAGATTACTCTCAATCGTAAGGATTTTTTTCTGAAAAGTTTTTGGAAGAAGTTTAAATTCTTCAAGGTTTTTAACACGTTTTTCTATAATAAGACGTCTTTTAGCATCTGTAATTCGATCGGAGTTTTGTGATACTTCTAGTGCATTAACATATAATTCATATAATAATTTAGAGTAAAAAGATGTGTATATATCTTTACCAACACCGTTTATGTCTGCATATGTTAATATGTATAGTAGCTTTAGGTTTTTTTCATCTATAACGTTAGACATAAATTTATATAATGTTTTTTCATTATGTATATTTTCTTTAAAAGCTACACCACTCATATGTACATGATGTTTAACTAAAACAATAGCTCTTTTTTGTAACTCTTCAGACAGGTCTAGTTTTTTTATGTATGGTGCTACTAATTTTGCACCGACTTCGCTATGATCTTGTTTCCTTCCTTTACCAGTATCGTGAAATAAAACAACGACTTTTAAAAGCAGCTTTTCATCATCACTAAGTTCATCATGTAAATTTTTTATAAAAGGCTCTTTTATATTCTCAAGTGCTTCTACACACTTTATAGAATGTATATCTACCGGGTAATGGTGATAACCGTCAAACTGTGGTAGAAACATAACTTTTTTAAAGTTATGAAATAGTTTATGCAATACTCCAGAGTCATAAAAAAGTTTTAAAAAGCAGTAAATATTATTTTTTTGTAAAAGTCGTTTTATTAGTTTATGTGTTGATGGTTTTAGAGGAGATGTTATATTCGTGTATGTAAATTGTTTTAAAAAACCTGCATCAAAATTATATGGTTTGTCTTCTAAGTTTACAAGTATCTCTAAAAGTTCATCTATTGAGAGGTTTTTAAGATTAAATGATGCGTATATTCTATTTTCCAGTAAATATATACCTTTTTGAATTCTATTGTGTCTAAATTTTGTTATATATGCTTGTTTCTCTATATATGGGCGCACCATTTTTTTGACAAATATTTGTGTAAAGTTACTAATACGCCATTGAGCTTCAAGTATCTTTGATACAAGTTTTTGTTCATTTTTAAATCCGAGAATTTTGGCAGCTTCAGGCATAATCTGAAGCTGTAGCCTGTCTTCTTGTTTACCGCTTATAATATGTAGTGCACTTCTTAATCTAAATAGCAGCTCTAAAGCTATACGGTACTCCTTATACTCATCATCTGAGAAAACTTCTCCACAGAGATCTCTTAATGAGTCTACACCGAAAATGGTCTGTGCTACCCAAAATATAAGGTTAGAATCTCTAAGCCCACCTACACTCTCTTTAATGTTTGGTTGCATAGAAGTAGGATATTTTTTTCTTCTTAGTTGAGACTCTTCAACTTTTTGTAATATGAATTCTTTTTGTTTATATAAACGGATTTTGTTTAATTCTCTTTGCGTAGCATGCCAAGTAAAGCTTGAACCTGTAATAAATCTTGCTTCCATTAAAGATGTACGGATAGTAATATCTTCTTGACTTGCGTGAAAGAGGTCACTGACTTCATGTACACGGTGACCTAGTTTAAGTCCTGAATCAAGGGCTAGATAAAAAAGTTTTTCTATTATCTGTTTAGAGTTATAACCCTCTATTTCATGATAAACGATCAAAAGATCTATATCACTATGTACACATAATTGTTCGCGTCCATAACTACCTAAGGCTACTACACTGATTGGAATAGAATTCCTCATAGGAAGATAGTTTCCAAATGTACGACGAAGAATAGTGTTATACATCAATTTTATTATAGAATCTAGTTGTTTAGTATGTTTTACTAAAAAATCTTTACCCTGATTAGACTTAAAAAGTTCAGGCAGAGAAGTTTTATACTCTTTTATGTATTCTTTAAAAAGCTTGCTAAGTTCAAAGTCGCTACCATTTTGTTCTATAACATCTTCTATCTGTAATTTAATATCCAAGCAGTTATTCCTTCATTATCTTCATAAGACATTATAATGTAAATGGATTAATTTGATATAATCCCATAGATTAAATTATAAACAATAATAGAAAGAAAGAGAGTAGTGACAATTTTTTCTTTTTTCCGGCAATATTTTTGAAAATTATGCTCGTTAAAAAGATTGTCACTACATTGAGGTAAACCTAAATGACTATTACAAAAAGAGTAACTTTTATAGCAAAAGATGACGATGCAAGTATCGAAATGATGAAAGAGCTTTTAAGCGCCATGGTAAAGCCAAGTAAAGCTGAGGATGGATGTATATTTTATGAAATATTTCAATATCAAAACAATCCTAGAAAATTTATGGCTTATGAGAGTTGGCGTGATGAAGCTGCTTTAGATGGTCATAAAGCAAGTTCACATTATGCAGTTTATAAATCTTCGTATGAGCCGTATTGTGAGAAAAAATATACAGATGAATTGGAGGTTTTAGGATAATGTATCTATTTACAAGTGAGGTAGTAAGCCCAGGTCATCCGGATAAATGTGCAGATATTATTGCAGACAGTATAGTTGACAGACTGATCATAGAAGATCCAAAAAGCAGAGTTGCGAGCGAAGTTTTTGTAGCAGGTAAACATGTTATTATAGGTGGTGAAGTAACGTCAAATGCAAATGTAAGTGAAGCTGAATATGTACAGATAGTAAAAGATGCACTTGCAGGTATTGGCTATGATGGTAAGAGTGCTTTTACAAAAGAACAGTGTCTGCATCCTGATGATGTTAAAGTTCAAGTACTTTTAAATAGACAATCTCCAGATATCAATCAGGGTGTTGATCAAGAAGACGGTGAAGTTGGAGCAGGGGATCAGGGAATTATGTTTGGTTATGCTTCAAGTGAGACGGCAGATTATATGCCTGCAGCTATAACTTATGCAAGAATGTTAAGTGACAAAGTCTATCACTATGCACTAAAACACAACCATAAACTAGGCGTTGATATAAAAACTCAGGTAACTCTTGATTATGGTACAAAGGAAAACTTTGAAAACTGTAATCCTCAGTCTATCCATACAATAGTTGTATCGGCTCCATCAAACGAAGATATGGATATAGTAGAGGTTAGAGAACTTCTTCAGGGTCTAATCGATGACACTGGACTTCCAACTGACCTATACCATCCTGAAAAAACTATAATACACTTAAATCCAACAGGACGCTATGTAAATCACTCATCTTTACATGATAGTGGTTTAACTGGTAGAAAACTTATTGTTGATAGCTTTGGTGGATATGCACCAATTGGTGGTGGTGCTCAGAGTTCAAAAGATTATACAAAAGTTGACAGAAGTGGACTTTATGCTGCTAGATGGTTAGCTAAGCATATTGTAGCAAGCGGTTACGCTAAAAAATGTAATGTTCAGATCTCTTATGCTATTGGTGTTGCAAGACCTACATCTGTTTCTGTAGATACGTACGGTACTGTAGTTGAAGGTCTTAATGATGATAAATTATCAGAATTTGTAAGTGAAAACTTTTCTTTAACACCTAATTGGATTACGGATAAATTTGGACTAGATCATCCAAGCGAAGAAAACTTTTTATATGCAGATGTAGCAGCCCGCGGTCAAGTTGGTCAAAGTGATTATCCATGGGAAAAACTAGATGCTATGGATATTTTTGCCAAGTTAAAATAAGGTTACAGATGAAAAACCTTTGGAGTGACGAGGAAGCTAAAAACTATAAAACAGATCTGGAGCTTCGCGTGTATACATCTAACCTTTTAGGCAGGAGTGATGAGCTTGTACTTCACGGAGGTGGAAATACCTCTGTAAAAACTGTTCTAGACGGTGAAGAGATCTTACTTGTAAAAGGTTCAGGTTGGGATCTTCTAAGTATAAAAGCTGAAGGTTTTGCACCTGTTAAAATGTCTACACTTTTAGAGATGGCAAAGTTGGAGAAGCTTAGCGATTCAGATATGGTTAGTGGACAAAAAGCTGCTATGATAGATAAAACTGCTCCAAACCCATCTGTTGAAGCTATCTTGCATGCACTTATCCCATACAAAGTGGTTGATCACACTCATGCGGATGCTGTTGTAACTATTTCAAACTCAAAAACAGGACTGGATAATATTAAAAAAGTTTACCCGAACTTTTTGATAGTACCATATGTAATGCCTGGATTTATTTTAGCTCGCACAATTTATGAAATGACAAAAGGTTTGGATTGGGATACAATTGAAGGGATCATATTACATAACCACGGAATATTTACATTTGATGACGATGCTAAAAGATCTTATGATAAGATGATCGATGCAGTGACTTGCGCTGAAGAGTTTTTAGAAGAGAATGCAAAGTTAGAACTTATATCAAAAACTCCTGTTGAATTTAATATAGATCAGTTAAAAGAAAAAGTCGGTGCCGAGTTTATAAATGTAAACCAGTCTGATCTTGCACTTACTTATGCTTCACAAGATGATTTAAGAAGTAAAGTTACTCGCGGAGTTTTAACGCCTGAACATATCATAAGAACAAAACGTCATCCTTTAGTTTTGGAGGATGAAAATATCGCTACGGCTTTAGATAGTTATAAATCTGAATATAAAAAATATTTTGAAAAATTTTCTAAAGATGAGATCATGCTTGATGCAAATCCAAAATATGCAGTTATTAAAGGTTTTGGAATTGTAAGTTTTGGCAAGACTCAAAAAGAAGCTGATGTGATCAATGATGTTATAGAACATACAATGACGGCAGTACTACGCGCTGATAAGCTTGGCGGGTATGAGAGTATCTCTCTAAAAGATAGTTTCGAGATGGAATACTGGGAACTAGAACAAGCAAAACTAGCGAAAGCGGTTTGACTTTGTCAAAAGTTTCTTTAGTAAAATTGAAAAAGTAAAAGAGGTTATATGTCTTACTTGATGGCTATAGATGCAGGAACAGGAAGTATTAGAAGTGTTATCTTTGATACAAAAGGTAATCAAATATCAGTTTCTCAAAAAGAGTGGACACATTTAGAAGAAGATGGTGTTTCAAACTCTATGAGTTTTGATTTTGAGAAAAACTGGCTTCTTACATGCGATGTTATCAAAGATTCAATACAAAAAGCTGACATAGAACCCGAACATATTTTAGCCCTAAGTGCAACTAGTATGCGTGAGGGGATTGTACTTTATGATAAATACGGTAACGAGTTATGGGGAGTAGCGAACGTAGATGCAAGGGCTTGCGTAGAAGTCAAATATCTAAAAGAGTTAGAAGAGGGCATAGAGGAAGATTTTTATGCAACAAGCGGTCAGACATTTGCCCTTGGTGCATTACCTAGAATACTTTGGCTAAAAAATAACAAACCTGAACTTTATGAAAAAGTAGCTCACATGTCTATGATCGGTGATTGGGTACTGGCAAAACTTAGCGGTGAGATAGCAAGCGATCCAAGTAATGGCGGAACTACTGGTATATTTAATTTAAAGACGCGTGACTGGGAAAAGTCTATGGCTACGAAAGTCGGCATTAAAGATGATATTTTTGTGCCTTGTTATGAGGTAGGTACAATTATAGGAAATGTTATAGAGACAGCATCTGAAGAGACAACTCTATCGACAAATACAAAGGTTGTAATGGGTGGAGGAGATGTTCAACTCGGTTCTGCCGGGCTTGGAGTTGTAAAAGAGAATCAAGTTGCAATTTTGGGCGGTAGTTTTTGGCAACAGGTTGTAAATATTAAAAATGATGTAATGCCTCCAAAAGATATGTCTATACGTGTAAACCCTCATGTAGTATCAGGATTAAATCAAGCAGAGGGGATCACTTTTTTCAGCGGACTTGTTATGAGATGGTTTCGTGATGCATTTTGCGAGTTAGAGAAACTTGAAGCCAAAGATATGGGTATTGATACTTATGAGCTTTTAGAGAAAAAAGCTGCGTCTGTTCCAGTTGGCGCATATGGAATACTTCCGATTTTTTCAGATAGTATGAAATACGGTAAATGGTACCATGCATCCCCAAGTTTTTTAAATTTAGGACTCGATGAGTCAAAATACAACCGTGCATCTATGTTTAAGTCCTTACAGGAAAATGCCGCTATTGTAAGTGCTATAAATTTGGAAAATATTAAAGAGTTCTCAAACGTAGAGTTTGACGAGGTTGTTTTTGCAGGCGGAGCAAGTAAGGGTGAATTATGGAGTCAGACTTTAGCTGATGTACTGGGTAAAAAAGTTAAAATTCCAAAAGTAAGAGAAGCTACGGCACTTGGAGCTGCAATGAGTGCAGGTGTTGGAGCAGGGGTATACACAAGTATAGTAGATGCAGCCGAGACTTTGGTTGAATGGGAAAAAACATACGAGCCAAATATGGATAACTATGAAAAATATCAAGAGATTAAGAAAAAGTGGATTTGGGCTTATGAGACCCAACTGAATTTAGTAGATGAAAATATTACAACTTCAATGTGGAAGGCACCGGGATTATAAATGAGTAGAATAAATTATGAAGAGGCATTAAGCCTATATGAGAAAGACCTGTTTGAATTAGGTGAGATGGCAGATAAAATTCGTAAAGAAAAACACGGCAAAAAGACGTACTTTAATATAAACCGTCATATAAACCCTACAAATATATGTGCAGATATATGTAAGTTTTGTGCATATTCGGCAAATAGAAAAAATCCAAATCCATATACTATGACACATGAAGAGATCTTGGATATTGTTGCAGATATTGATAAACGTGGAGCGAAAGAAGTTCATATAGTGTCCGCTCATAATCCCGATACGGGACTTGACTGGTATCTGAGTATTTTAAAAAAAATTAAAGATAAATACCCGCATATACATGTAAAAGCTCTAACGGCTGCTGAGGTTGACTTCTTGGCAAGGCATTACAACAAAACATATGATGAGATACTTGATCTAATGGTAGAAAACGGTGTTGATTCTATGCCGGGCGGCGGTGCCGAGATCTTTGATGAAAAGGTTAGGGATTATATATGTAAAGGTAAAGTTACATCTGATCAGTGGTTGGAGATTCATGAAAAATGGCATAAACGCGGAAAAATGAGTAACGTTACTATGCTGTTTGGGCATGTAGAAGAGCGTAAACATAGAATTGATCATATGATGCGTATACGCGAGCTTCAAGATAAAACTGGCGGTTTTAATGCATTCATTCCCCTTGTATATCAAACTGAGAATAATTACCTAAATATAAAAGAAGCGATCACTGCAAATGAGATTTTAAAGACAATGGCAATCTCACGTATAGTTTTAGATAATGTTCCAAATCTAAAAGCTTACTGGGTTACATCAACCGTAAATCTAGCTCTTGTAGCTCAGGAGTTTGGTGCAAATGACTTAGATGGTACGATTGAGAAAGAGTCAATAAACTCTGCAGCTGGTGCAAAGAGTGCTAACGGAGTTGATCTGGAGGAGTTTGTAGGACTTATTAAGAACTCAGGGTTTATACCGGTTGAGCGTGACAGTGTGTATAATGAAATTAAAGTTTGGTGAAATAATCACATTTAACAAAATATGTTTAATTTAATATGAAATTAAATATCAAGATAGTACCATGAGATTTAAATTTATTTTTAAAGGTTGTATATGAAGATAGTTATTTCATTAATCATGGTTCTTAGTTCATTGTTTGCAAGTGTAGATATTAATAATGCTGATCTTAAATCTTTTGCTGCCCTCAAAGGTGTTGGAAGCAAAAAAGCGGAAGCTATCATAGCTTATAGAGATGCAAACGGTTGTTTTGAGAGTATAGAAGCTCTTGCAAAAGTAAAAGGAATAGGTGCTAAAACTATTCAAAGAAATCAAGACAACTTAGTTTTAGGTAAGTGTAAAAAATAATTGAAAAGGGGATAATTATAGAAATTTCAGTCGTTATCCCCACTTACAACAGATATGCTTTTTTAAAAAGAGCAATATTATCGGTACTTTCTCAAACCTATCCTCCAAAAGAGATTATTGTAGTCGATGACGGCTCACAAGATGAAACTTCAGAAATTAAAAAAGACTTTCCTCAAATAAAATATATATATCAAAAAAACAGCGGAGTGTCTTCTGCAAGAAACTTAGGTATTAAACAAGCAAAAAGTGATTGGATAGCTTTTTTAGACTCAGATGATGAGTGGCGTGTAGATAAGCTGGCAAAGCAGGTGGAATTTCATAAAAATAATTTTGATATCTTAATGAGTTATACGGATGAACTTTGGACAAGAGATGAAAAAGAGGTGAAAGTACCGAAAAAATTTCAAAAATATGGTGGTGATATTTTTGAAAAATCACTCGGGTATTGTAATATAGCACCATCTTCAGTACTAGTACACAAGAAGATATTTATAAATATAGGGTCATTTGACGAAGGTTTAGAAGTTTGTGAGGATTATGATCTATGGCTTAGGATTTCCCTTAAAAATAAAATAGGTCTAGTTGATGAAAAACTGATAGTAAAATATGCTGGTCATGATGATCAGCTTAGTTTTAAACATTGGGGAATGGATAGGTTTAGGGTAGTTGCTCTTGAAAAAATATTAAAGTCAAAAGACCTTAGTTTAATCGCATTAAAAAAAGAATTGGTACTAAAAGAACTTATTAAAAAGTATACGTTGCTGTTAAAAGGTGCTATTAAATATGATAGAATATCCGATATAAAAAAATATGAAATAAAATTAAAAGAATTAGAAAATGAACTTAACTAAAGAAACAAAATTAACACTTATTTATATAATAATTGCATTTTTATTCTCAGTTGGTATGAGAATGATTTGGATTTACCAGTTTAGCGGTTATGAGCAATTTATGTTCAACGGTCAGTTTATGATAAATACTAATGATGGGTATTATTTTGCAGAGGGTGCTAGAGACATTTTGTCTGGGACATCTACAAACCCAAGTGCAGAAGACTTTTATGATAAATTTCATCAGTTAAATGATAGGTCCCCAGTTAGTTTTGCATTATCACAACTTACTGCACTTTTTGCATATATACTTCCATTCTCTTTTGAGAGTATTATTCTTTATATGCCTGTATTTTTAAGTTCACTTATTGTAGTACCTATAGTTTTGATTGCAAAAAATCTTAAAAATCTTGAAGTGGGTTTAATAGCAGCACTTTTATCATCAATCGCATGGAGTTATTATAACCGTACAATGGTTGGATATTATGATACAGATATGCTAAATATTGTAATACCAACTTTTTTACTTTGGTCAATTATTTGGGCTGTGAATACAAATGAGAATAAATATCTTTTAATAACCGCACTAGATATTCTAGTTTATCGCTGGTGGTATCCACAAAGTTATGCTTTAGAATTTGCTTTCTTTGGTCTAATTCTTTTTTATACATTAGTTTGGGATAGAAAAAATTTATATAACTATAAATTACTTACTATTATGATGTTCGCTATGTTAAATATAGATGGTTTCATAAGACTCCCAATAGTACTTTTTGTATTTTATATATTTAAACAAGAAAAGTTTGATAAGTATATTTACTATATCTTATGGATATCCATATTAGCATTCTTTATAACAGGTGGTTTAAATCCAATTTGGAATAAACTGCAACCATATGTTTTTGGAAATGTAGTTGATAAAACAGATGAAGGATTAGGGTTACACTTTTATGCTGTAATGCAAACTGTTCGTGAAGCTGGGAGGATACCATTTGAAATTTTTGCTAACCGTATAAGTGGACATACTATAACATTTTTATTATCACTGATTGGTTATTTATGGCTAGTATATAAACATCGTATAATGTTATTAGCACTTCCTATGTTAGGACTCGGTTTCTTAGCATACGTTGGTGGTCTTAGGTTTACTATATATGCAGTGCCAATTTTAGCTTTAGGGATAGCTTTTTTAATAACTGAAAGTTTAAAATATATAACAAATAAAAAAAGTGTGAAAAAATTATCAACTATTATACTGACAATTGTCATCTTAATACCAAATATTAGTCATATAATATCCTATAAGGTCCCAACTGTATTTAAAAAAGATGAAGTTAAAGTTTTAGATGAATTTAAAAATATTGTAAATAAAGAAGACTATGTAATATCTTGGTGGGATTATAGTTATGCTATAAGATATTATTCAGATGCTAAAACTCTTACAGATGGAGGTAAACATAGTGGTAAGGTTAATTTTCCAGTAAGTTATATATTAACAAACCCGCAGGAAGAAGCCGCAAAAATGGCAAGACTTGATGTTGAATATACAGAAAAAGCATTTGAGTTTAGAAAAAATAATATAGAAGCTATAAAAAATAAAGAGATAAAAGTTTTTTCAAATATAGAACAAATGACAAAAGATTATGGATTTGATAATACAAATGATTTTTTACTTTCTCTTCATACGGATATAAAGTTACCTAAAAAAACTAGAGATATATATTTTTATATACCATATAGGATGTTGGACATATACTCAACAGTAAAAGTATTTTCAAATATTGATTTAATGAGTGGAGATGAGTTTGAACGTCCATTTTTTTATTTATCACGACAATTTAACAGTAAGAATAATTTTGTAAATCTTGGAAATAACGTATTATTAGATTTAAATTCAAATACAATACAAATAGGAACTAAAAAACAGCCTATAAAACGCTTTAGTGTTACAGGATATACCAAAAATGGAAAACTGGATGTTCAAGAGAGGCTTTTAAATTTTACATCTACTCTGAGTGTTATATATATGAAAAGTTACAATACATTTTTAGTACTAGATGAACAAACTTATAACTCGTTATATATTCAGATGATGGTACTTGAAAAATATGATGATGAGCTTTTCGAAAAGGTATTATTAACACCACTTGTTAAGGTATATAGATTGAAAATATAGTCTTTTAAAGTTTTTAATTTTAGATAGTGAGATTATATTATATAATAATGAAGTAAGTACACATAAAGTGTACTTATTTCATTAAAGTGCAATTGAAAGAGTTGAGGTTTTCTAAATAAGAAGATTTAAGTTTTTAAAAGAGAGAGAAATGAATTACACAAATAACTACAATCCAACTATTTCAGACGAAGAGGTGTTTGAGAGTATTAATCAAGAACGTGAACATATAGGTTACTATAACCTTGTGCATCAAGATACAACTCTTTTTAAAGAGTATGTAAAAACTGTAAAACAAAAAGATATAGTTGTGATAGGTATAGGTGGAAGTACACTTGGAACTTATGCTATATATAAGTTCTTAAAGTACTCTAAAAAGTTGAGCAAAAAACTTCATTTTTTAGAGAGTACGGATCCTATTGAGTTGCTCTCAAAAATAGACCATATAGATTTGAATGATGCTTTATTTATAGTGATCTCAAAAAGTGGAACTACGGTTGAGACGATCTCTATATGGAAATATATAAACTCTCTTGTAAAATGCGATGCTTCAAATACTGTCATAGTTACTGAAGATGATTCAAAATTGCATACGTATGCTATAGCAAATAACATGAAAACTTTTGATATACCTAAAAATGTAGGTGGACGTTTCTCTGTTTTTTCCGCTGTTGGATTATTGCCGTTAGCTATTGTCGGTTTGGATATTGATGAGTTACTAAAGGGTGCAAAAGAGGTTAATGAGTCTTTTTTTAGTAAATCAAAATTTTATGAGAGAATTTTAAAAAAAGCAAGATTCTTCGCAGAGTATAAAAATAGTTTTAATATAAATGTAGTTTTTTCATACTCGTCACGCTTAGAGGGTTTTAACAAATGGTATATCCAACTTTGGGGAGAAAGTTTAGGTAAAATAGATATAAATTCAACCAAACAAGGTTTAACTCCTGTTGGAATTATAGGGCCAATTGATCAACACTCTTTTTTACAGCTTATTATGGAAGGTAGACGCGATAAAACAGTGACTGTTGTAAAAGTTGAAGACTTTCATAATGAAGCTCAGATCCCTGGTGTTAGACTAAAAGGTTTAGAAGAACTAAGTTACCTTGAAAATCTTAACTTTTCATATCTTATAAACGAACAAGCTGATGCTACTATACAAGCACTAAACGATCTAAATGACATACCGTGTGATGTAATAAGTTTAGATGGAGTAGATGAGAGTTGTATAGCATCACTTATGTATGAATATGAACTGTTAACTTCTGTTGTTGCAAAATTTTTGTATATAAATGCATATGATCAGCCTGGTGTCGAAGCTGGAAAGATTATACTTAAAACGAAACTAAAAAAAGATTAATAAGATTAAGTAAAATGTGTTTCAGTAGGTGTTAATACGTTAAATAGTAGAATTCTTGAAAAATACACCTGTTTATATTTTCTGATAAACGGGCACCTTGAAATAGTTTTTATGTATAAATTATTTTATAATGAGGAATATAATGGACAAAATATGCGTGATAGGTTTGGGTTATGTGGGATTACCACTAGCACATGCATTTAGTGAAAAATATGAAGTAATTGGTTTCGATATAGCTCAGTGGAGGATAGATGAATTAAAAGGTGGATATGATAGAACTTTAGAACTTTCTGAAAATCAAGTAAAAGAAGCTCTGACAAACGGAATGAAATTTTCTTTAAATATTGATGATATTAAAGATTGTAATATTTTCATTATAACAGTTCCGACACCAATAGATGAAAATAAAAGACCACTTTTAACTCCATTAATTAAAGCAAGCGAAACAGTTGGAAAAGTACTTAAAAAAGATGATATTGTAATTTATGAATCAACTGTATACCCTGGTGCCACAGAAGAAGAATGTGTACCTGTATTAGAAAACGTATCAGGTCTTAAGTTTAATGAAGATTTTTATTGTGGATATTCACCGGAGAGAATTAATCCAGGTGATAAAGAGCACACAGTTACCAAAATACTTAAAGTAACTTCTGGTTCTACTCCCGAGATTGGTAAAAAAGTTGATGATTTATATAAGTCTATTATTTCTGCAGGGACACATTTAGCTCCAACAATGAAAGTTGCAGAAGCTGCTAAAGTTATTGAAAATACTCAAAGAGATGTAAATATAGCATTTGTCAATGAATTAGCATTAATTTTCAATAAACTTAAAATTGATACAAATGATGTCTTAGAAGCAGCTGGCACAAAATGGAATTTTTTAAAGTTTAAACCAGGTTTAGTTGGTGGTCACTGTATAGGTGTTGATCCATATTATTTAGCTCATAAAGCTCAGGAAGTTGGTTATAATCCAGAAGTAATATTAGCTGGTCGTAGACTTAATGATAATATGGGTATTTATGTGGCAAATCAAGTTATAAAACTTATGATAAAAAATGGATATAAAGTTGATGGTGCAAAAGTATTAGTAATGGGTATTACTTTCAAAGAAAATTGTCCTGATATTAGAAATAGTAGAGTAATAGATATAATAAAAGAGTTACAAGAATTTGGTTGTGACATTGATGTTTATGATCCTTGGGCTGATCAAAAAGAGGTTTTTGAAGAATATGGTATTAAACTTTTAGAAAACCTAGAGAGAAAAACATATGCTACTACAGTTGTAGCAGTTTCTCATGATGAATTTAAAACAATAGATTTAGATACTATTAAAAATGGAAGTGAAGCAATAATATATGATTTAAAATCTGTATATGATATAGAAAAAGTAAACGGGAGATTATAGGAATGCCAAACAGTAAGAATTTTGCACTAATAGGTGCTAGTGGATATATAGCACCAAGACATATGAAAGCTATAAAAGAGACTGGAAATAATTTAGTAGCTGCTCTTGATCCATATGATGGAATTGGAATTATGGACTCTCATTTCCCACAAGCTTCTTTTTTTACAGAATTTGAAAGGTTTGATAGGTTTGTAGATAAATGGCATAGAGATGGAAATAAAAAAATAGAATATGTTGGTATAACTACACCAAACTATTTACATGATGCACATATACGTTTTGCATTAAAAAGTGGAGCCGATGCTATTTGTGAAAAACCTTTAGTATTAAATCCCCATAATATAGATCAACTAAAGATCATAGAAAACGAAACGGGTAAAAAAGTATATAATATTTTACAGCTTCGTTTACATCCTTCTATCATAGCTTTAAAAGAAAAAGTAACTAAAGAATTAGAAAAGAATCCTAATAAAATTTACGATATAGATCTAACGTATCTTACTTCACGCGGAAAATGGTATTTTGTTTCATGGAAAGGAAATGAAGCAAAAAGTGGTGGCATCGCTTCAAATATTGGTGTTCACTTTTATGATATGTTATGTTGGATTTTTGGTGACGTAGAAGAAAATATTGTACATCTAAAAATACCAGAAGCAAATGCAGGAAGTTTCAAATTAAAAAATGCAAATGTTAGATGGTTTTTAAGTGTAAACTATGACTATATACCTGAAGAAGTAAAAGAAAGAGGTTTAACTACTTATCGCTCAATAACTGTAGATGGTGAAGAGATAGAATTTAGTGGTGGTTTTACGGATTTACATACAAGAAGTTACGAAGAAATTTTGGCAGGAAATGGTTTTGGATTGGATGAAGCGTACGGTTCTATAAGGACTGTATCAACGATAAGAAACTCTGATGCTATAGGTATGAAAGGTGATTACCATCCATTTGTAAAAAAGGTAATTGTTTAAATGTCTGAATACTTCGCACATGAATCATCATATATAGATGATAAAGTGAATGTAGGAGAAGGTACTAAAATATGGCATTTTTCGCACGTATTGAGTGGAACCAATATAGGTAAGAATTGTTCCTTTGGGCAAAATTGTGTAGTTGGACCAAATGTAAATATTGGTAATGGTGTTAAAGTACAAAACAATATATCAATTTATGAAGGTGTAGAGGTAGAAGATGATGTGTTCTTAGGCCCTTCTATGGTTTTTACTAATGTTATTAATCCAAGATCTTTTATTGTTCGTAAAGAAGAATTTAAAAAAACATTACTCAAAAAAGGATGTTCAATTGGGGCAAATGCAACTATAGTGTGTGGTACTAAAATAGGTGAATATGCTTTAATTGGTAGTGGTGCAGTTATAAATAAAGATGTTAAACCTTATGCATTAATGGTAGGTGTACCTGCTAAACAAATAGGCTGGGTAGGTATCTCGGGTAATACTCTAGAATTTGTTGATGATAAAGCTGAAGATGAATATGCTTTTTATAAATTAGAGAATGATAATTTAAAGGTTACTAATAAATGAAGATAGATTTTGCAAAACTTCAAGATCAATATCAGTTATATAAAAAAGAGATTGACGAAGCTATACAATCTGTATTAGATAAATCAAATTTTATAATGGGCGAAGAGATTAGCCAGCTTGAAGAATCATTACAACATTTCACAGGAGCAAAGTATGCTATAACATGTAGTAGTGGTACAGACGCATTACTACTTGCTATGATGGCACTAGATATAAGTTCTGGTGATGAAGTTATAACTACTCCATTTACATTTATAGCTACTGCTGAAACAGTAGCTTTCTTAGGTGCAAAACCTGTATTTGTTGATATAGATGAAAAAACATATAATATTGATGCAACAAAAATAGAAGCTGCGATAACAGATAAAACTAAAGCAATTGTACCTGTATCACTTTATGGACAGCCAGCAGATATGGAAGTAATTCAATCTATAGCGGATAAATATAACTTAAAAGTTATTATAGATGGTGCCCAAAGTTTTGGAAGTACTTTTAATGGTAAAACAGATAGTGCATTAGGTGATATATCTACAACCTCTTTTTTCCCAGCTAAACCACTTGGATGCTTTGGTGATGGTGGAGCTGTGTTTACTGATGATGAAGAAATTGCTATCAAAATGAAACAATTAAGAGTTCATGGACAAAATAAAAGATATCATCATAAGTATATCGGTATGGGAGGAAGACTTGATACTATTCAAGCTGCAATTTTAAATGTAAAACTGAAGTACTATGAAAAAGATCTAAAGTTAAGACAAGAAGTTGCAAAAAAGTATACAAAATCTTTAAGTGCAAAAAATTTAGTTTTACCATTTGTAGATAATAAAGCTACTTCTGCATGGGCACAATACTCTGTAAGAGTAAAAAATAGATCGAGTTTACAAGATAAACTTAAAGAGGTTGGAATACCAACTGCCGTACATTATCCAATACCATTACATTTACAAGAGTGTTTTAAATATTTAGGTTATAAAAAAGGTGATTTTCCTATATCTGAGATAGTCTCTACAGAAATAATGAGCTTGCCTATGAATCCATATATTTCTGATGACGAAATTAATTATATTGAAAAGGAATTAATTTGATAGATAAGAAAAAGCTAACACATTTAAAGCAACTTGAAGCAGAATCTATGCATATTATGCGCGAAGTGATAGCAGAGTTTCAAAATCCTGCTATGCTTTATAGTGTTGGTAAAGATTCTTCTGTAATGCTTCACTTACTCCAAAAAGCATTTTATCCAGCACCACCACCATTACCGCTTGTACATGTTGATACAAAATGGAAATTTAAAGAGATGATAGAGTTTCGCGATCGTAGAGCAAAAGAAGTTGGAATGGAGCTAATTGTTTATTCAAATCCTAAGGGTGAAGAGATGGATATATCTCCATTTAAACATGGTTCAGCTCTTCATACTGATGTTATGAAAACAGAAGGTCTTAAGCAAATGCTTGATATTCAAAAATTTGATGCTGTTTTTGGAGGAGCTAGACGTGATGAAGAGAAATCTCGTGCAAAAGAGCGTATATATTCTTTTCGTGATGAAAATCATAGATGGGATCCTAAAAACCAGAGACCGGAACTTTGGAATATATATAATGGCAGACACACTAAAGGTGAGTCAATTCGTGTATTTCCATTAAGTAACTGGACAGAACTTGATATTTGGCAATATATTTACTTAGAATCAATACCTATTCCAGATCTTTACTTTTCAAAAAAGCGTCCGGTTGTTGAATATATGGGTACGAAGATACTTGTAGATGATGAGCGTATGCCTAAAGAACTAGCTGATACTGCAAAAATGGAAAATGTAAGATTTAGAACACTTGGATGCTACCCATTAACTGGAGCTGTGAATTCTGAAGCTTCAACACTTCCTGAGATTATTCAAGAGATGCTAGTATGTACAACAAGTGAAAGACAAGGAAGGCTTATCGATAGTGATGGTGATGCATCAATGGAGAAGAAAAAACAAGAGGGGTACTTTTAATGGCTCATCAGTCAGATTTAATAGCAACAGATATAGAAAAGTATCTTCGTGAACATGAAAATAAAGAAATTCTTAGATTCATTACTTGTGGTAGTGTAGATGATGGTAAAAGTACTTTAATTGGTAGATTACTTTATGATTCAAAGATGATTTTTGAAGATCAGTTAGCTTCAATTGAAAAAGATTCAAAAAAATCTGGGACAACAGGTGATAAGATTGATTTGGCACTTTTAGTTGATGGGTTGGCATCTGAAAGAGAACAAGGTATTACGATAGATGTTGCCTATAGATTTTTCTCAACTGAAAAGCGTAAATTTATTATTGCCGATACTCCTGGACATGAGCAGTACACTAGAAATATGGCTACAGGTGCTTCCACTGCAGATGTAGCTATAATACTTATAGATGCTAGACAAGGTGTTTTAACACAGACAAAGCGTCACTCTTATATATCTTCACTTCTAGGTATAAAAAATATCATTGTTGCGATTAATAAAATGGATTTGGTAGATTTTTCTAAGGAAAGATTTGAAGAGATCAAAAAAGAGTATGAAGAAGTTATTCCAAATTTACCACATAATAAAGATATAAGATTTACATACATCCCTATATCTGCTTTGGATGGTGATAATATAGTAAGTATATCTGAAAAGTCTTCCTGGTATGAGGGAAAACCTTTAATGGAACTATTAGATACTATTGAAGTAAATAAAAAAGAGAATAATCACTTCAGACTTCCGGTTCAGTATGTAAATCGACCACATTTAAATTTCAGAGGTTTTTGTGGGACAATAGCTAGTGGCGAGATAAATGTAGGTGATGAGATAACTGTATTACCTTCAAGAAAAACTTCTAAAGTAAAATCTATAGTATCCAATGATGTTAAAGAACTTCGTCCAAAAACTAAAGACGAAGAAGTAGAATCAATTGATAGTGCATTCGCACCTATGGCAACTACATTAACACTTGAAGATGAGATAGATATCTCTCGTGGAGATATGATTGTTAAAAGTTTAGATATACCTGCTGTGTCAAATAAATTTTCAGTTATGATAGTTTGGATGAGTGAAGAACCTATGAAGTTAAATTCAAATTACATTATAAAAAGAGCTACTTCGGTAATAAACGGAGCTTTTAAATCTGTAGAGTATAAAAAAGATGTAAACACTTTTGAAGAGTTAGATGCAAACTCATTAGAGCTTAATGATATTGCAAAATGTACACTAAGTTTAGATAGAAAAATAGCAGTAGACCCATACAATGACAACAGATACACTGGAAGTTTTATAATTATAGATAGATATACAAACAATACTGTTGGTGCTGGTATGATAAGCTCATCAATAATAAATGATTCTATGGACGATGAAATAAATGCAAGAGAATATACAGAAGCTGAAAAAGAATTAAATGCTTACATAAGAAAAAATTTCCCAGAATGGGATTGTAAGGCTATTTCTTAAATGTATAAAGATACTAACAAACGTTCAATAGTTAAAGGTATAAGCTGGAGGATTTTTGCTACAACAACTACGGTTATAATAGTATATATATTTTTTGGAAGGCTTGATTTAGCTATAGCAGCAGGTGTGCTTGAAACAGTAGCTAAAGTTGGACTTTACTGGGCACATGAGAGAGCTTGGGTTAAAATCAGATGGGGAAGAAAAAAAATAGAACCATTTAATTTATGGTTTACAGGATTACCTTTAAGTGGAAAAACTACTATTGCTGATTCTGTATTTAAAGAATTAAAGAAATTAGATATTCCATTAGAACGTTTAGACTCTAAAGATATAAGGGATCTAGTTCCAGGAGTTGGATTTACTAGAGAAGATAGAAATAGGCATATGCATAGAATAGGCCATTTAATAAAAACATTACAAAATAATTCAGTTTCCACAGTTGCATCTTTTGTAAGTCCATATAGAGAGTCTCGTAAAGCAATCCGTGAAATGGTTAAAAATAATGTTGTAGTATATGTAAAAACAGATATTGAAACTTGTAAAGCACGTGATTATAAAGGTGTATATGAAAAAGCTATTAGCGGTGAATTGAAAAACTTTTCAGGTATAAACGATGTATATGAAGAACCACAACATGCAGAAGTAATCATAAATACTGACGAAAAAAGTGTTGAAGAAGCTACAGTAGAAATAGTAAAATATATAAAGAAGAAGTATGTCAGATAATCAACATATAGTGTGGCATGAACATCATGTGTCAAAAGAAGAAAGATCTAAAATGAAGAATCAAAAATCTTGTATATTATGGTTTTCAGGGCTTAGTGGGAGTGGTAAGTCAACTATTGCAAATGCAGTTGAGAGTAAACTTTTAGAACTGAACAAGCATACATATCTATTAGATGGTGATAATATTCGCATGGGATTAAATAAAGGTCTTTCTTTTTCAGATGAAGATAGAATAGAAAATATTCGTCGAATAGGAGAAGTTGCAAAGCTTTTTGTGGATAGTGGCACTATTGTTTTAAGTGCATTTATTTCACCATTTAAAGAGGATAGAAATAGTGTCCGTAAGTTAGTTGAAAATGGAGAATTTATAGAAGTATTTATAGATACTCCCATTGAAGTATGTGAAAAACGAGATCCTAAAGGTCTATATGAAAAAGCAAGAAATGGTGAAATACCAAACTTTACAGGTATAAGTTCACCATATGAAGTTCCTGAAACAGCTGAAA
This sequence comes from Sulfurimonas sp., assembly GCF_041583195.1. NCBI lineage: Bacteria > Pseudomonadati > Campylobacterota > Epsilonproteobacteria > Campylobacterales > Sulfurimonadaceae > Sulfurimonas > Sulfurimonas sp. Next base: position 20,931 of record NZ_JBFHGL010000013.1, on the reverse strand, counting down.
TAGTTATTCAAAATGATGGAATAAGTATAGAAGATGCTTCAACTATGGTAATTGAATATCTTAAAAATCATGGATATTTAAATGCTTGAAAAAATTAATATTGAAGATATTAAAAAATTAGCTTTAGAAGCAGGAGAAGCTATACTTAAAATATATAAGAAAGATTTCAATGTTGATTATAAAGATGATAAATCACCATTAACAGAAGCTGATTTAAAATCAAATGAAATAATATGTTCTAAACTAAATGAGCTTTATCCAAATATTCCAATTATGTCTGAGGAAAATAAACAAGTAGAGTATGTTTTAAGAAAAAATTGGGAATATTACTGGTGTGTAGACCCAATAGACGGGACAAAAGAGTTTATTAAAAAAAATGATGAGTTTACTGTTAATATTGCATTGATACATCATGATACACCAGTATTAGGCGTGGTTTATGCTCCGGCTTTAGGTGATATGTATAGTGCTAAGAGTGAATATGGTTCTTTTAAAAATGGAAAAAAACTTCCATTATATGTTAATAATAAAGCAAATGAAAAACTAACTGTAGTAGCATCTAAGTCACACCTTTCAAATGAAACAAAAGATTTTATTAACTCTTTAGATGCTAAAGAGATTGAACAGGTATCAAAAGGAAGCAGCCTAAAACTTTGTATGGTTGCAGAAGGTATAGCTGATATATATCCAAGACTTGCACCTACTATGGAATGGGATACTGCAGCAGCAGATGCAATAGTGAGAGAAGCCGGAAAAATGACTTATCAGTTTGGATTAAATCAACCAATTGTTTATAATAAAGAAAGTTTACTAAATCCTTGGTTTATAGTACAATAGCAAAATGATTTTAATGGAAATAGTATGTCAACAATAAAAATAAAAGATATAAAAATATTTACCTTTATTTGGATCGCTATATTTGCTACAATATTTTTTTATCAATTAGTTAAATATAATAATTTTATACCAATAGTTTTAGTAATTATAATATCATTAATTTTGACAGTTTTATTTAAACCAGTATTGTTGTCAAAACCATATACTTTATGGATTAAATTTGGTGAGTTTATTGGTAATATAATGTCTAAAATTATTATGTCTGTTTTGTATTTTGGACTATTTACACCGGTTTCTATTTTACTTAAAATATTTGGAAAAGATTTGTTAAGAAAAAAAATGGATAAGAAGGAATCTACTTATTGGATTAGTAGAGAGACACAGCCTCAATCAATGAAAAATCAATTTTAGGAAAAACAATATGTCAATGTTAAAAGAATTATGGTCCTTTATGAAAGTAAGAAAGAAGTTTTGGTTAGCACCAATAATTGTAATTATGCTTGGTTTAGGTGCTTTAATAGTATTGTCTCAAGGTAGTGCTGTTGCACCTTTCGTTTACACACTGTTTTAAGATATAAATAATGTATATACTTGGAATATCTGCATATTATCATGATAGTGGTGTAGCACTTATAAATGATGAACATATTGTTGCTGCTGTTCAGGAAGAACGCTTTACAAGAGTAAAACAAGATGATTCTTTTCCAAAAGAATCAATTAAATATTGTTTGAAAGAAGCTGGAATCAATTTAGAAGATATAGATTACATAGCTTTTTATGATAAACCGTTTATAAAGTTTGAAAGACTTCTTGAAACATATTTAACAGAAGCACCTAGAGGTTTTAGATCATTTTTAATGTCTATGCCTATTTGGTTAAAAGATAAACTATTTTTGAAAGAAACTTTAGCTAGAGAGTTTAAAGACCTGTTTGAAGAACTGAATCCAGACTCTAATGAGAAGGAATTAAAAAGTTTTAAATCAAAAATTATAGAAAAGTTTATGTTTGGCGAACACCACCAAAGTCACGCTTCAAGTGCTTTTTATCCAAGTCCTTATGAAGAAGCAGCAATTTTAACAATTGATGGTGTGGGTGAATGGGCAACTACATCTATTGCATATGGTAAAAACAATAAAATAGAGTTTTTAAAAGAGATCCACTTTCCGCATTCCTTAGGTCTTTTATACTCAGCATTTACATATTACACCGGATTTAAAGTAAATAGTGGAGAGTATAAGGTTATGGGCTTAGCTCCATATGGAAAACCGATATATTCTAATATAATCAAAGATAAAATTATAGATATTAAAGAAGACGGTTCTTTTAAACTTGATATGAGCTATTTTAATTATACAACCGGACTTACAATGACAAGTGAAAAATTTCATAAGTTATTTGGTACACCTCCAAGAGAACGTGAGGGAGATCTTACTCAAAGAGAGATGGATTTAGCTGCTTCTATTCAAGATGTGACAGAAGAAATAATGATTAAACTTGCCCGTCATGCAAAAGAGATCACAGGAAGTAAAAATTTATGTATGGCTGGTGGAGTTGCACTTAATTGTGTAGGTAATGGGAAACTACTTAAAGAAAATATTTTTGATAATATTTGGATTCAGCCTGCTGCTGGAGATGCTGGTGGAGCATTGGGTGGGGCTTACTCTGTGTATTATCAAGAACTAAGCAATAAAAGAAGTATCAATCTAAATGAATTGGATAAAATGCAAGGTTCATACTTAGGACCTAGGTATTCAAATGAAGAGATTAAAGAGTATCTTGATAGTGTGGATGCAAAATATGAATTTATTGAAAATGAAGAAAATTTAGTTGATATAGTGGCAAATGAACTTGCTTCAGAAAAAGTTGTTGGTTGGCATTACGATAGGATGGAATTTGGACCAAGATCATTAGGGCATCGTAGTATTATAGGTGATGCTAGAAGTAAAAAAATGCAATCAATTATGAACTTAAAAATAAAGTATAGAGAGAGCTTTAGACCTTTTGCTCCATCAGTACTTCGTGAAAAAGTTAGTGAATGGTATGAATTAGATGTTGATAGCCCTTATATGCTTTTGGTTGCACCTGTAAAAAAAGAAAAGCAGTATAAAATGACTGAAGAAGAAGAAAAATTATTCGGTATTGAAAAACTAAATATTCCAAGAAGTGAAATACCTGCTGTAACTCATATAGACTATAGTGCTAGGATACAAACAGTACATAAGGAAACAAATCCTAGATATCATAAGCTTATATCAAAATTTGAAGACAAAACAGGATGTGCGACAATTGTGAATACATCTTTTAATGTTAGAGGTGAACCGATAGTATGTAGTCCAGAAGACAGTTATAGATGTTTTATGAGAACAGAAATGGATCTTCTTGTGATTGATAACTATGTTCTTTACAAAGAAAAACAACCTGAGTATGAAGATAAAGGGAACTGGAAGGATGAGTTTGAACTGGATTAACGCTAAGTTAATTTTCATAAATATTTTTATTTTTTTTATATTGTATTTGTGTATATCTTCAGTGTTTTATTATTTAAATAAAAATAGTATGAAAAATAAATCAAACAGGATGTACACAGTTAATACTATACGTGCTACATATCCAAACTATAATGACTTTAATAAGAGCACAGCATTAGATATTTTTAATGAATACGCAAATGTTAAAACTGAGTATAAACCATATATAGGATATAGAAGAAAAACATATAATGGAAATGCAGTTAATATAGAAGAAGAATATGGTTTTCGTTTGTCAACTAATCATCAAATAGATGATTCAATTTGGTTTCTAGGAGGCTCTACTCTTTGGGGTACTGGTTCAACAGATGATAGTACAATACCATCTTATTTTGCAAAAATCACTAATGAAAACGTCTTGAATTTTGGTGAAACAGGGTGGAATTCATATCAAAATTTCATTCAATTACAAATGATGTTAATAAAAGGATATAAGCCTAAAAGAGTGATTTTTTATAGTGGTGGAGTTGATGGTTATAGGTATTGTACAAAAGATACTGACTTTATATCACATGGACAAACGCAAAAGTTTAAACAATATATTGAAAGTTATAAAAGTTTAGAAAAAAGTTTGAAAAAAATTAAAAATTCTTCAAACAATGAATGTAAATTTAGTAGTCTATATAATTCAATGTACAGAAAAATGAAAAACTTTTTAAATTCACCTTATATTTATTTCGCAAAAAATAAAGATCAAACAACGAATAATTTAAAAACTGATAAGAAATTTAATAGCTTTGGGAAAAAAAATAGTTATTTAATATGTGAAAATATTGAAAATGCAAAAAAAGCTGCTAACACTACAGTTGAAGTGTGGTTATTAACTTTTAAGCTATTAAAGGAATATAATATTCCAGTATTATTTGTATTAGAACCAGCAGCTACATACAAACCAGAACAATACAATTTAGATTATCTTTTAAACACCGTTAAACAATCCATTGTGGATGAAACTGATAGTAGAACAAATTATATTAATTCTATAAATAATATATGGTCTGATAAGTGTATTAAATATAATATATGTAGTGATCTTTTAGATTTGACTCAGAATATTTTTGATAAAAATGATGCTATATTTATTGATGAAAGACATATTAGTCCGAGTGGTAATAAAATTGTTGCAGAACAGATTGCCAAAAAACTAAAAATAAGGTCAGGAAAATGATTGTTTTGAAGAATTTACTTTTATCAGTAGTTAGTATTTTAATTCTTTTATTTATGATTGAAGGTGCATTAAGATTAAAAAATAGCAATATGAAGAATTATGATATAGAGATGTGGAAATATGCAAAAGAATTAAAAAGATCACATCCTATATTAGGGCATATTCATCTAACAAATAAAAGTGCAATTTTACAAGGTGTTAAGATATCATTGAATTCGTATGGAATGCGTTCGTTAGAACCAACAAAAGATTATAAAAGAAGAATTTTATTTCTTGGTTCATCAATTACTTTAGGATGGGGTGTAAACTATGATGAAACAATGGTTGCTAAACTACAAGCCAAATTTAATGATTTAAATTCAAGTACTGAGGTTTTAAATGGGGCTATAGGAAATTATAATACAGTACGATATACTGAATTATTCTTTGAAAAATTCACAGAACTTAAACCAACAGACATAGTAGTACATTATTTTATTAATGATGCGGAAGTGCTACCTTTAGGTGGAGGAAACTGGTTTTTAAGAAACTCTCAATTAGCTGTAACTCTTTGGATTGCATATCAACGCGTAATTGCAACTGGCAATAAAGGTTTAATAGACCATTATGATAAAGTATATAATCCTCAATATGAAGGTTATATAAAAATGAAAAAAGCTTTAGAAAAACTATCTAAATATGCAAAAGAGAATAAAATAAATCTGTATTTAGCTATGAGCCCTGATATACATTTTTTAAAAGATTATCCTTTTAAAAAGCAACACAAACAGATGGATGAATTGGCTCAAAGTTTAGAATATAAATTTATTGATTTATTTCCTTCACTAGAAGGAATACCTTTTATTGAAGCCCAAGCTATGCCTGGTGATGCACATCCAAACTCTAAAGTTCATGAACTTATGGCTAATGAAATTTTTAAAGCATTAGAAAAATAATGATTTTTAGTTCTCTTGAATTTATTGTTTTTTTTATTATTTACTTTTTGATTCATGCAGTAATTCCTAATAAGTTAAGAATATTTGCATTGTTAATATCAAGTGCTGTTTTTTATAGTTTTTGGAAGGTGAGCTTCTTATGGCTTCCATTTTTTTTAATAACAATTGCTCACTTAGGTTTGCAGTGGATATTAAATGGAAAAAAGGAATCAAAAAAAATTAGGTTAGTCACTATTATATTTTTACTAGTGTTACCGCTAGCAGTATTTAAATACAGCAACTTTTTATATCAAGATATTATAGGCCTTTTTTTTGAAGGAACTAAAAAACTGGTTAATGATGAATTACCATTGGGAATTTCATTTATTACATTTACACTTATAGCCTACGTAGTAGATATCTCCACAAATCGTTATACCCCAAAGCCAAATATGACAACTGCGACTACTTATACAGTTTTTTTCCCTCATTTAATTGCTGGTCCTATAATGAGGCCAAAAGAGCTAATTCCACAATTTATAAAATATCGTTTTCATACGAAATGGTTTTATTTAGGCTTATTTGTTTTTTCTATTGGATTAGTAAAAAAAGTAGTATTCGCTGATCAATTGGGTTTAGTAGTTGAGCCTATATATAAAAACTCTATAGAACCATTACATTCAATATTAGACTTTTGGCTTGCCTTTTATAGTTTTCCAATTCAAATATATTGCGATTTTTCTGGTTATACAGATATGGCTATAGGGTTGGCATTTATGTTAGGAATACGTTTTCCAATCAATTTCAATCGTCCATACTTAGCTGCTTCTATTGCTGAATTTTGGCATAGATGGCATATAACGCTTTCACATTGGATCAGGGATTATATATATATTCCTTTAGGTGGAAATAGAAAAGGTTTAGCAAGGCAGATATATAATTTAATGATAGCTATGGGAATAGCTGGATTATGGCATGGGGCAAGTTGGACATTTATATTATGGGGATTAGTTCACGGAGTTGGTATTGCTTTTTCGCATCTAATTAAATATGTAAAGTTTTTATACTTTATTAACTTTATACCAAAATGGATGAAAATTTTTATAGTATTTCATTTGATTTCATTAAGTTGGGTATTATTTAGGGCAGGTGATTTACAAACTTTTTATTATGTGCTGAATGGTTTAATAGGTGTGGATGTAATAGATATACAAAATATTGATTTAATTTCATCTATTATGCCTCTAATATTAATATTGGTTATATTAGTATTACACCCTTTTGATACTTTATCTAGAATGAGATTAGCAAATATAAAACTAAGAAATATAAGCCTTTTTGTTTATTTCGCAGTTATATCTTTTATGTGGATATTCTCTATTGTAATGGGAACAGGGAGTTCTGCTGAATTTATTTATTTTGATTTTTAGTAGGTTTAAATAATTAGACTTTATTATATATTAATAAGAAAAAAAAGATAGAATACATTTTAGATAGAACATAGGAATTTTAGACAATGAAAATATGTATGATAATACCACCAAAACATAATGATGAATATGTAAGAAGAGAATCTAAAGATGCAAGTTATTCTCAACAACCTTTTATGCCTTATACACAACCTCTTCATTACGCGTTAATTAAAAGAGATTTAGACAATGTAGATATTAGTATTATTGATGCTCAACTAGATAATTTAACAAATGAAGACGTTTTAAAAAAACTAGATGAGATCAATCCTGATATAGTAATAACTTATTTAGCTTGGCACTGTATAGAAAATGATAGAGTTGTTGCAGAGACAAAATATCCAACAATATCAATGATAGTACAACAAAGAGTAGATCAACTTGAAGCTTGTGAAATATATAAATTAAAAAGTAAATATATTTTATACAAGGAATTTGAACTACCGTTAATAGAAGCATTGAAAGAGTTCCAAGCAAGTGGAAAAGTAGAAAAAACCGGGGGAGTTATTATTAATGAAAATGGTAATTATAGATTAACTGCATATCCGGGTATTTATCATTTAAAGGACCTCCCTTTACCTGATTTTGAAGCGTTTAGGTTTTCAGAATATATAAAATTACGTGAAGAAATTTCACCTACATTAAGAGCAAAAACTGCTCATTTAAGTACAATGAAAAACTGTCCTTTTAGTTGTTCATTTTGTGGTAGTTCAAATGATGGATCAAAAACAGAGTATCAAACTCCTGCTCAAGTTATTGAGCAATTAAAATATCTAAATGAAAATTATGGAATCAGTTTATTTATCTTTTCTTGTAATATTTTTACAACTAATAAAAAAAGAGCTAAAGCAATAGCTCAAGGTATTATTGATGCAAACTTGAAAATAAAATATAGTATAAATGATAGAGTTGGGAACTGGGATGAAGAATTTGCTAAGCTTATGGCTAGATCAGGGTGTTATGAAGTTCGTTGTGGAGTAGAGGCAATTGACCCTATAGTACAAAAAGTACTTAGTAAACCATGGGATCGTGATAAATTAGAGGAACAATTTAAAATAATTCATGATGCAGGCATAAGAGTGAGTACATGTTTTACAACAGGTGTGCCTGGTGAAACAAGAAAGTCATTGGATATGAATGCTAAATTTATAAGTGATGTTGATGCTGATGGCTTTACAACAAGCCCTCTTTTTATAATGCCATCATCACCATTATATAATAAACTAAAAGCGGAAAATAAGCTACTTACTTTTGAGTGGCATAAGTATCACGAACTAAAAGAGTTAATATACATAAATGACACATACAATAATATGGAAGAGATATTATTGGCTGAATTATATATGAAAAGAAAAGTTTACAAATATAATATGATGAGGTTCGATAGAGGACTTAAGTATATATTTAAAAACTTAATGAAGTATATTGCTACATTTGATGTATTGAAAAAAATTACAGTTTTTTTACTTCCTAAAAAAATGGCTGCATCCATTAAAAATATATTATATTTTAAACAAAGATAAAAAGTTGTCGCAATATTTATATAATTTTGCAAACAGAATTATAAATAGCGTATCGGTTATAGTTTTTGCTTTAATTCTTGGAAACTTATTAGTACAAGAAGAAGTTGGTATCTATGCAGTTTTTGTTATGTCATCTGCATACGGAGTTGCAATTTTAGGAATTCAAGTAAATGTTGCGCTTATGCAAAAACTAAACGACATACAAAACGAAAAAGTTAAAGAACAGTATTATACTGCCGGTTTGGTTACTACTTTGTTTTTTGGTATTTTAATTATAGCTATATTTAATATTTTTAGTACACCGATGAGTGGTTTGTTTAAACTTGAAGATATTCAAATTATATTTTATTCGTCTATTCTGGCATTTTTAATAATTTTAAGAAGCTATATAACTCATATACTGCAGTCACTTTTAGAGAATAAATATATATTTTATAGCGCAGTTTTAGCATTTATAGTTACTATCATTAGTTTTTTTATAACATATTTTTCAGGCTATAAGCTTGAAGGAGCTATTTATGCCATTTATGCAGGACACACTGTCTTTATATTAACAGGCTTTATTAAAATATCAAAAATATATAAGATAAAGCTGGACAATAAGTTCTATCATTATATAAAATCAATTTTGAGTTTTTCTACAGTTGTTTATTTTGTATCATTGGCAGCTTTTTTAGATAATAATATTGATTTGTTATTAGTGAATTATTTTTTAACAAAAGAAGATGTAGCTGTATATAATTATGCTATTAAAATAGCAGCTTTATTTTTATTAGTAGGGGCTAGTATTTCAAATGTAAGTTTTCCTAAAGTGGCTGCTTTATACAGTAAAAACGAAATGGAAAAAATCTCAGTATTGATGGAAAAAATTCTAAAAACAAATTTTTTTATTGTGATGATCTTGTCAATATTATTTTTATCGGTATCTAAAGATATTGTTGATTTTATATTACCTCCAGAATACAATAAGATCAATGATTTATTGTATCTGTTAGTGCCTGGAATAGTTTTGTTTGCTGGCTTCTTTTCAATAAAATTTCTATTCAATGCTATTAAAATGCCATCATTAGGACTTATTGTAGATTGGGGAGCGTTTTTTATAAATCTAATTTTAAGTCTATTATTAATACCTATATTTGGTTTAATTGGTGCAGCTGCAAGTACTATTACATCGTTTATATTCAGACCTATGATGTTAATATACCTAATTAATAAAAAAACAAAGATAAGTTATAATATCAAATATTTATATCTAATATTACCGTTATATTTTCTTTTTACTTTTTTTATATTTTTATTTGACAATAATGTAACTATTAAAGTGCTAATTGCTATAACATTTATTTGTATTTTAACTTTTATTATAAAGCCATATAACTATTTAAACTATAAATTTAAAGGAAACCATGATTAATATAAAAAATAAGATTATGAAAATATTAGACTCTAATTTTAAATATATCATAAAGTATGGATACGAAGGTTATGATCCAAGGTTATATTATTATTTGCCATTTAATAAACTGGCAAAATTTAAACCTACATTTACAAATAAGGTATTGAGGAAACTTGAAAAACTTGTTGTAAAAGATCTCTTTCCAAATTTACTAATACCATATATGAAAATGTGTAAAATTGATGCAAAAACTACTATTCCTTACGGATTAGGTCAATTTTTACAAGCTTATATTCGTTTAAACGAATTAACAAAAGATAATAAATATTTTGATGAGGCAATAAATGTTTCAGATATGTTAGAAAAATTTTTGATAAAAACTGAATATGGTCTTGGAATTCCTAATCCAAATAATATGGGTAATACAAAATTTATTGATGGTGTTATGGATAACAGTACAATATATTTACCGGGTGGTAGTGAAGTCTTTTTTGGATACTACAAATTATATAAGCACACAAATGATAAAAAATATTTCCACATTTTAAACAATATAGCAGAATCATTTATCAATGACTTCCAGATAAAACAAATTGCTAAAGATAAGGTTGCATTTGATTATAGCAATAAAAAAGATAATTCACACGTACTTAATGCAAATGCTTTAGTTGCTTCGGCTTTAAGTATAATGTACAGTGAAACTAAAAATGAAAACTATAAAGATATTGCTCTGAAGACTTATAATTACATAGATAATTATTTATCTTATGACTCTATTCCATATGCTGGCACTGAAGATAAAATGAAAAATAAATCATGGAATAGTTGTGACACATATCATACTGGATTTACTTTAAGGGGTATGCATACTATAGCAAAAATCTTTAATAAAGATACAGATCAAGTAATTTTAAATGTAAAAAAAATGCTTGATGATTTTGTTATCAAAGAAAAAATAGTTGTTTTAAAAGGTAAGGGACAGCAGGGATTATCACAAGATATACATGCAGTAGCTGAATATATTTATATTTTTGCTTTGTTTTACGAGTACTTTGATGCTTTAGAACAAAAAAAATATTTAGAGATAATATCAAAAAATTTAGATATTTTTTATCAAAAAAAAGATGGTTCTTATTACTATACTGTAAATAAGAATAAAAAGTTTTTCTTACATATGCCAAGATGGTCGCATGCTCCAATGATGAATGCATTGTCTCTACTATACTCTAAAATAGGATAAAAATGAATAAACTATATCGTTTTATGATTTCAAGATTTCTTTTGTTGTTTTCACCTGTTATTAAAATATGGGAAAACAATAAAATAAAAAAGTATTCTAAATTAAAATTAAAACATCAACCAGTGTTTATAATTGGTGCACCTAGAACTGGTTCAACCATTTTATATCAAACACTTACTAATCAGTTAAATGTTATGTATATGGATAATTTAGTTTGTAGATTCTATTTAAATACTTTTTTTGGTTTTTGGTTAAGTACTAAGATTTTTAAAGAAAAAGCACATAATAGTTTTAAATCAAATCATGGCGATACATCAAAATATGGACTTCATGCTCCTAGTGAATGTGGAAATTTTTGGTATAGATGGCTTCCTAAAAATAAACATTTTATAGATTATGATGATATTTCTGAAACAGTTATCAGTGAAATAAGAGATGAAATAACAGCTATAATAAATTATTTTGACAAGCCGATAGTTTTTAAAAATTTAAATGCTGGACAAAGATTAAGATTATTAAAAAAATGTTTTCCTGAAGCAAAGTTCATATTTATTACAAGAGAACCTTTGTTTACAGCTCAATCTATTTTAAAAGCAAAAAGAAAAGTTGGTCTAAGTGACAGCAACTTCTGGTCTATACAACCAAAAAATGTAAAAGAACTTGAAAAGTTAAATGCTTATGAACAAATTGTAAAGCAAGTGTTTTATTTAGAAAAACAAATAGTTGAAGATATAAGACTTTTTGATAAAGAATCTTTTTTGTTTATAAAATACAATGAACTGGGAGAATATTTTGATACTACTTTAGATAAATGTACTGAATTTATTGGTGTTAAAAGTAAAAAAGATTTTAAAAACGCTAAAATTAAACTAACAGAAAAAATATCGCTAAATGAAGAAGAGATAAAAAGTTTTAATGAAGAGATAGAAAAGCTAGATTGGAAGAGTTATAGTGACAAATAAAGAAAAATATAAAAATTTTTGTAGTGATAATAATGATATCCCTATTTTTAGTAAAGATTGGTGGTTAGATAGTGTCTGTGGAAAGGATAACTGGGATGTTTTACTTGTAGAAAAAGGTGGACATATTAGTGCTAGTATGCCGTATGTTTTGAAAAAGAAAGCTATCTTTAACATGATAGTTATGCCAAAACTCACTCAAACACTTGGAGTTTACATAAAGTATCCAAAAGGGCAAAAATACTATAAACGTCTTTCTTGGGAAAAAGATATGATGACAAAAATTATAAAACAATTGCCTGAGTTTGATTATTTTACACAAAATTTTAATACAAGTATAACAAATTGGTTGCCATTTTATTGGAATGGATTTGAGCAGACTACAAAATATACATATCGTATAGAGAATATAGAATTAGATGAGCTAGATAATAAGTTTGAAACAGATATCAGAAGAAGAAGAAAAAAAGCACTTCAATTAGGTGTAGAGGTAGTTGAAAGTGATGATATTGAAACATTTTATGAACTAAATACAATGACATTCAAAAGAAAAGGTATAGAAATACCATATAGTTTTGAATTAGTGAAGAAAATATTTGAATCTTGTAAAAAACATAATTCAGTTAAAATGTATTTTGCGAAATATGATAATCAAATAATAGCTGTTAATTTTTTAGTTTATGATAATAATACTGTGTATTATTTAATGGGTGGAATAGATGACACAAAAAAAGATCTAGGTGGTATGGACTTAATATTATTCGATAGTATAAAATATGCTCTTGAAAATAATAAAGCATTTGATTTTGAAGGTAGTATGATAGAAAATATTGAAAAATATTTTAGAAGTTTTGGGGCTGTACAGACTCCGTTTTTTACAATAACAAAAATAAATTCTAGGTTGTTAAAACTCAAAAATATGTTTAAAGAAATCATAAAATGATTAAACTAACTATACCAAATAATAATATCCATGAAAGAGAATATATCATAGATATTATATTTCGGGAGTTTTTAAATATAGAATATAAAATAGTCATAAGTTCTAATCCTAGTTGTTGTAACTGGGAAATTGAATTAGATAATGGCAATAAAATATTTTGTGAGGATCATTTTTTTAATAAATACAAAACAGAACTAGAATATTTAAAATTGGAAAATCTTCCTTCCGAAGTAAAATTTACTAAAAATAAATTTATTAGTAAAAATGATGTAGCAGTTATTTATGGTAGTTCAAATTTTGACATAAAAATTAATGACAGAGAAAAAGTGGTTATATGTGGTATTGATATATTTGCTTCAATATTTTTCATGCTTACTAGATGGGAAGAATATGTAAATAAGAAAAGAGATCAGCATAATAGGTTTTCTGCCTTTGAAAGTATTGCTTTTAAAAATGGTTTTTTAGAACGAGCTGTTGTAGATGAATATATTGCTATGCTAAAAAATATTCTTATTGAGCTAGAATATGATAGCAATCGGTTTAAAGTAAAAGACTATGAACTATATATAAGCCATGATGTAGATGTTATATATAGATGGAAGAGTTTAAAACAAGTTTTGAAAATTGCTATATCAGATATAATTAAAAGAAGAAGCTTTAGTCTTGCTTTGGAAAGAATTTTAGAATATTCTGCTATATGTAGAAATAAAATAAATGATCCGTATGATACTTTTGATTTTCTTATGGAAAAAAGTGAATTTTTAGGTACTAAAAGCAGATTTTATTTTATGAGCGGCGGTAATACTAAATACGATAAGCAGTATAATATTTTTGACTTAGAAGCAGTAGATTTAATAGAGAAAATAAAAAAAAGAAAGCATATAATTGGTATACATCCATCATATGATGCTTATAATGATTTTCAACAATTAAAGCTGGAAAAAGAGTCGCTAGAAAAAATATCTAACCAAAAAATATTAGAAGGAAGGGAACATTATCTTCGTTTTGAAGTGCCTACAACTTGGCAGATTTGGGAAGATGTCGGATTAGAAGTAGATTCGACATGTGGATATGCAGACTATATAGGGTTTAGATGTGGTACAGGTAAAGAGTATAGTGTGTTTAATATTCTTAATAGAAAGAAGTTAAAGTTGAAAGAAAGACCTTTAGTTGTTATGGATGCTAGTTTATTTAACTATAATGAATTTACATATGAATCAGCCTATAATAAAGTCTTGAACTTAATGTATTCAACAGATGAATTTACCATGCTTTGGCATAATTCGTCAGTTAATAATATTAAATTTTATAAAAATTTAATTGACATGGTTAGACAGAGGTTGATTTCTAAATGATAATGGATTTTTACTTTATTTTACTTTTTTTTATTTTTCCAATTATCGCAGTTTATATATATAATAAATTATTTTCTAGTGTACTGAGTCCAACAATCCCAAGTTTTTTAATAATAGCTTTATTAACATTAGCCTATGTAGGTACAATTTCTTTTTATTTTCACTTAGATAGTTTTAGTTACAAAATAGGAATAGATAATAAAGAACATATTATGTATATGCTCTTTGCTAATATTTGGACGATAAGCAGTGTAATACTCGGTTTTATATATGCAAAGTATGTATTAAAAATGGGAACAATAGAGAGTAATTATGCTAATTCTAGACAACTTAACTTAAATGAAAATATCATAATATTTATATTGTTTTTAATTGGGATTACAGTTTTGTATATGTACCTTTCAAAAGTTCCTCAAATTGCTCTTTTAGTAGCGCTTTCAGATAGTGATGAATCAATAGATATGGCAAGAAATTTAATGGGAAATAGTTTTGGTGGTAATTGGCATTGGTATAAACTATATGGTAACCAAATGCTTGTTCTGATAACTTTTATATACTTTGCATCATGGTTGATAAAAAAAAATATATTCAATTTTACTTTATTTTTTACTTCATTTTTAGTGTCAAGTTTTGCAGTTTTATCGATAGCCAAAAAGTCGCAATTTGTTTGGTTAATAATAGGCTTATTGATAGTTTATACAATGATTAAACTAAAGGGAAGAATAAATGTTCGTTATCTTTTGATTTCTATTATTTCTATTTTTGTATTTTTATATATAACTTATTCTTTATTTATTCCTTCATACGAAGGTAAATTATTCTTAATATTAGAAAAAATTCTCTCAAGAATTTCTATTGGTTTATCTGGTGCTTATTTTATATTTGACTATATTCCTAAGGAAAATGATTTTCTTTTAGGCAGTACTTTTCCAAATCCTGGAGGTATATTACCTCATACTCCTTTTAATTTAAATGTTAAATTATTTGAATTTGTTCATCCTGAAATGTTGGAACTAGATATAGTGGGAAATAAAAATTCTGTGTTTTGGATGGAAGCATATGCAAACTTTGGTGTTTTTGGTATTCTAATACTACCGTTTATAGTTGGACTAATTATTTATTTTATTTCACATGTATTAAATAGACTAGAAAAAACACCTATTGTTATAGGTACAATAGTTTTTTTAATGTTACATTATAAAGATATTTCTATTACTGGCATTTCTTCATACGTCATAGATATAAAATTATTTTTTCTAGTTGTACCATTACTTTTAGCTATGTTAATGGTTAATTTGAAGCTTCATAAAAGGAAAGTTATAGTTTGAAAAAAGTTGTCCTAATAGTTCTAAATGATTTTACAAATGATAGTAGAGTTTTAAAAGAAGCATTAAGTTTATCAAAAAATTATAATGTCAAAGTTGTTGCATTACATAATGATGGACTGAAGTTAAAAGAGCAAATTGGAAATGTAGAAGTTGAAAGAGTGTCATTAAAAACTAGATTTTGGCCAAAACAAAAAATTTTTCAACTTTTTAAGTATTTTGAGTTTATTTATAAAGTAGTAAAAGGTTTTAAGAGTTATGATATTTTGCATTGTAATGATCTAAACACTTTACCAATAGGTGTACTTGTAAAAGTTCTTTTTAATAAAGAGGTCAAAATTGTATATGATGCTCATGAATGGGAAATTAATCAAAAGCCTAATCAATCTAAAATAAGTGTGAAGTTAAACTACATTGTAGAAAAACTATTAATAAGATATGCGGATGAAGTGTTGACAGTTAGTAAAAGAATAGCGCAAGAGTATACGTATACATACAATATAGATGAACCAAAGTTAGTTTTAAATTGTCCTGGATACAAAACGGTTGAAAAAAAGAATATTTTCAGAAAAAAATTTAATATATCATCTGAAAAAAAAGTTTTTTTGTATCAGGGTGGTTTGAGTTATGGTAGAGGTATAGAACTAATTATAGAAGCATTCGTTAATATTACTGAAAGTGATAATGTTATAGTTTTTATGGGATATGGTCCTTTAGAAAACTATATTAACAAATATGTTAATAAATATAATAATATTTTCTTACATCATGCAGTTGAACCACAAGAACTTTTAGAGTACACTTCTAGTGCAGATTTTGGTATTTCATTTATCGAGGGCAGTTGTTTATCATATGAGTATTGCTTACCTAATAAAATGTTTGAGTATTTAATGGCTGAAATACCAGTAATAGTATCAAACTTACCAGAGATGAAAGAGTTTATTAAAAAATATAAAGTAGGTACAGTAGCCGATGCTAATGACGTAGGTTCTCTTGTAAAATCTATAAATGAAATATTATTGTATGATGATTTTGAATTGAAAAAAAATATTTTAAATGTAAAAAAACAATACAATTGGGAAAAGCAAGAAGAAGTGCTTTTAAGTACTTATGAAGGGATGAGCTAGTGTGTGGGATTAGTGGGATTATCAATAAAAATGCAAATTGTGTTGATAAAAATGAAATAACTAAAATGAATGATCTAATATCACATAGAGGACCTGATTCAGATGGTTTTTATTTTCAGAAAAACTTTGCCTTTGCTCATAGAAGGCTTTCTATTTTAGATCTTAGTGATGACGGGCATCAACCAATGAACTATATGGACAAGTTTACTATTACATACAACGGTGAAATATATAACTATTTAGAGATTAAACAAGAACTTATAGAATTTGGATATGTTTTTAAGTCACATACTGATACTGAAGTTATTTTAGCGGCCTATGATAAATGGGAGCAAAAATGTGTAGAAAAGTTTAACGGAATGTGGGCTTTTGCAATTTATGATAAAGAAAAAGATATTATATTTTGTAGTAGAGATAGATTTGGTATAAAACCGTTTTATTATTTAAATAATTCAGATAAATTTATTTTTGGTTCTGAAATAAAACAGCTTTTAAACTTTAACAACAAAAACAAAGTTAATAAAAAAATACTTGTAAACTATGTTGTTACAGGTTATTTAGAATATTCAGAAGAAACATTTTTTTCAAATATAATTAAACTGCAAGGTTCTCATAATTTAGTTTATGATTTAAAGAACAATACTTTTAATATTTATAAGTATTACAACATTAAAATAGATGAAGATATTAAAAAATTATCTTTAGAAAAAAGTGTTGAACTTTATAAAAATGAGCTCTCTAGATCAATTGAGTATAGATTAAGAAGTGATGTAAAAGTTGGAACTTGTCTTAGTGGTGGTTTAGACAGTTCAACTGTTGCTACTATGGCAAGTGAAAAATATGAAAAATCATCTGATAGTAGTTTTACAGCTATTCATGCTAAATCAATTGATAAAGCAACAGATGAAAGTTTATTTGCAGAACAAGTAGCAAACATATCAAATTTGGATATGAATGTAGTAGAACCAAGTATAAAAGATTTCAAAAAAAGTATAGAGGAAGTAGTATATACTCAAGAAGAACCTTTTGGAAGTACTTCAATATTTATGCAATATTTTGTTATGAAAAAGGCAAAGAATATAGGTTGTACAGTTTTATTAGATGGACAAGGTGGTGATGAAACATTATTAGGATATGATAAATATTATCCAGCAATGTTTATTGATATCTTTAAAAATCATGGTTTTTTTAGTCTTATAAGAAGTATACATTCTAGTTCGAAGCATAGTAACAGAATGGGTATAATGAATATACTTAAGTTTTCTATAGGTTTTTCATTTGCTGAAATAAGAAAAAAACTATATATAAAACAATGCTCTTTTTTAAAAGAATCATATTTGGATGATTTTAAAGTTTTAAATCATATATCCAACAAATATTTTTCTATAGAAAAGCTTCAAGAATTAGAGATTATCAATACAAATTTACCAGCTCTTTTAAGATACGAGGATAAAAATTCAATGAAAAACTCCATTGAGACTAGATTGCCATTTATAGACTACAAAACTTTGGAAACAGCTTTAAGCATTAATAATAGTTTTAAAATAAAAGATGGTTGGAGTAAATATATTTTGAGAAAAACTATAGAAAATATACTTCCAAAAAATATAGTTTACAGGACGGATAAACTTGGCTTTGCTTCACCCCAAGACATTTGGCTTGATTCAATAAGTGAAGATATGAAAAAAGAAGTAAAAAGATCAACAGTTTTAAATGAAATATCTGATATGAACATTTTGATTCAACAGTTTGATGCATTAAAAAGTAGTTTAAAATGGAGACTGTATAATATAGCGATTTGGGAAAGGGTATATAATGTCAAACTCTAGTAAAAAGAAAAAAATTTTAACAATATTGGGAGCTAGACCACAGTTTATTAAAGCTGGAGTAGTTAGCAGAGAGATTTTAAAGCATAATAGTTTACAAGAAGTTATTGTACACACTGGTCAACATTATGATGTTAATATGTCAGATGTTTTTTTTCAACAAATGAAAATCCCAAAACCAGACTATTTCCTTGGAATAGGAGGAAAATCACATGGTGCAATGACAGGACAAATGATTGAAAAAATAGAGGAAGTTGCATTAAATGAAAAACCTGATTGGATTATGGTATATGGAGATACTAATTCAACACTAGCTGGAGCTCTTGTAGCGAGTAAGCTGCATATAAAATTAGCTCATATAGAAGCAGGTCTAAGAAGTTTCAATATGAATATGCCTGAAGAGATCAATAGAATTCTGACTGATAGGATAAGCAATATCCTTTTTTGCCCTACAGATAAAGCAGTTGAAAACCTTGAAGCTGAAGGATATAGAAATTTTGACTGTGAAATTGTTAAGAGTGGTGATGTTATGCAAGATGGTGCATTTTTCTATAAAAAATTTGCACAAAAGCCTTCCTGTAATATACAAGATAACTTTTTACTTTGTACTGTGCATAGAGCTGAAAATACTGATGATAATGAAAAATTAAAAAATATTTTTGATGCACTAGATGAAATTGCAAAAAATGTTCAAGTTATTTTGCCACTACATCCTAGAACAAAAAGTAAGTTGGAAAACATAAACTATAAAATATCTGATAATATCACTATTATAGAGCCTGTAGGATATTTAGAAATGGTTTGGCTTCTTGAGCATTGTGAATTGGTAATAACTGATAGTGGAGGTTTACAAAAAGAAGCGTATTTTTTTGAAAATCCATGTATTACTTTAAGAGAAGAAACAGAATGGGTTGAACTAGTTGAATGTAATGCTAATGTATTGGTTGGCACTGATAAAGAAAAAATCATTGATAGTTTTTATGAGATACATAAAAATATAAATAATAAACAGTTATTAGTCAATAAAGACTTGTACGGTAATGGTAAAGCAAGTCAAAATATAATAAATGAGTTATTAAATGATAGAAAATAAAGAAAAGTATGTCTTAATATTTACTAAATCAAATTGGGACGAAGCTCCAAGAATAAGACATCAAGTAACAAATTTATTAACAAAAGTTGGTAAAAAAGTTATTTTTTTTCAAAAAGCTTACAATATTCCAAAAGCTAATAGGTTTGAAAAAATCAACGAAAACTTATATACAGTAAATTATTATGAACCTTTTCACCATCAATTAAAATTTATTAATATACTAAACACTTTCAATAACTATATAACTAAAAAAAATATTCAAAAAGTTTTAGGTGATATTAACATAGACTATATAGTTAATTTTAATTATGACTATGATTTTTTAAGAGATATATTTAAAAGTGAAAAAATCGTAACTGTAATAAATGATGATTTTGTAGCACAAGCTAAACCATTTAGAAAAAAGTATGCTGAAAAATTACTAGTAGACACTTGTGCTAAGTCAGATAAAGTTTTAGCAATGTCTACTTCAATATATAAGGATTTGGAGACATACAATAAAAATATACATCTTTTCCTTCCATGGGCTGAGAATAAATATTCAAAACCTAAAGAAATTGAGAAGCGAGATATAGTTTTATTTTATGGTTATATTAATGATAGGTTAGATTGGGAGTTTATAGAAGGTATTTTAAAAAAGAACATTAAAGTTAGGTTTGTTGGACCTATAGTTAAAAGTTCTATACAAAATGTTGAAAAGCTAAAGAATTATAATAATTTTGAGTATACTGGTACTAGTGATATTAATAGCCTTTATTGTGATGATGTAGTTTTATCATTTATACCTTATGTAAAAGATCAAAAAGATGTACAGGCTATAACTATCAATAATAAAAGTTTTAATTTACTTTCAAAAGGTATACCGCTTGTTTATCCTAATTTACCTAATTTAATGAAATGTGATTCTTATGCTATTTCAAAGTACTTAGATGTAGAGTCTTTTATTAATGATTATGAATATATTAAAAGTAATTTTTTTGAAATACAAAAAGATATTAAAGTTTTACTAGAAGAAAACTATATTGAGAGTAGATATAGCTTAATTCTCGATGTATAAGGGATATAAAAGGTGCTTTTTAACAGTTATGAGTTTATCTTTTTATTTTTACCTATAACGTTTTTTATATATTTCTTTTTATTAAACAGAAGGTTAGTAGTAGGGGCAAAGGGTTTATTAGTTTTTTCATCGTTGTTTTTTTATAGCTGGTGGAATATAGCATACTTACCT
>NZ_JBFHGL010000012.1 GCF_041583195.1 Sulfurimonas sp. | reverse complement strand
TTTACACTTGATTGTCTAGGTGGCAACAGAGAGAGGGAAACGCCTGGTCCCATTCCGAACCCAGAAGCTAAGCCTCTCATCGCTGATAATACTTGTCCTTTCAGGATTGGGAATGTAGGTCGCCGCCTAGTTGATCAGTTTACTCTATCAATAATTCAATCACTTAATTTTATAATTACTTTTAACTTACACAATATATCAATAAACTAATTTATTTTATATTTTTATTTTCATAAAATTTTTTTATATATAAAAAAAAATTATAATTATTTGTGATATAATCTGCAACATCTAAACAGAGGATATGCAATTATTATGTGCAAAATATTTATTTATCTACTATTCGTTTCTTCTTTAATTATCCCTACATCACTGTTTGCTACAAATGGATCTGTATTAATTGGAATAGGTGCTAAGTCCCGTGCCATGGGTGGTACAGGAATAGGAATTAGCCATGGTGCTGATTCTGCATTAGTTAATCCATCTCTCATAGTTTACGTAAATAATAATCAAATATCATTAGGTGGTACTTTATTTATGCCTGAAGTATCTAATAGTATGGGGCAAGTTGGATTTATGAGTGCATACAAGGATGGTTTAGCTGATAAGAGTGTTATACCATCTGTTTCATTCTCTACTAAGATAGATGATAATTTTTATTTAGGCCTAGGTATGTGGGGAACTGCAGGAATGGGTGTAGATTATAGAAATAGTGTTAATAACTTTAATATGGTTACTAATCTTCAAATAATGCAGTTTGGAGTACCTTTAGCTTATAAAATAGATAACTTAAGTATAGGGATCACACCACTTGTACAATATGGTTCATTGGATGTTAGTTATAATGGAGTTTTAGACACAAGTCTAGTAGGTCCAGCAACAACTGAAATAGGACATGATGAAGGTGTATCTCAAGATTTAGCTATTGGATATAATATAGGTGTTTCATACAGGATAAACAGCATGACTATAGGGCTTTCATATAAGTCAAAAATAGATATGGTATATGATGGACAACTCTCAGGTGCAAGCACTGATTTTGCATCTTTTGGATTATTTGGTGGGAATAGGTTAGGTGATGAAATCTCAACTCCAGCGGAGATAGGTATTGGAGTGAGCTATAAATATAAATATCATACTATTGCAGTTGATATTAAACAAATAAAGTGGTCAGATGCAAAAGGTTATGAAGATTTTAAATGGGAAGATCAGAATGTTTTTGCTTTAGGATATGAATTTTTAAAAGATATATGGGCATTAAGAGTAGGATACAATTATGGTAGTAGCCCTATAAATGAGCAAAATACAAATACAATAGATGCTACTGCGTCAGCTATAAATATGTTTAATTTATTAGGTTTTCCTGCAATTGTTGAATCACATTTTACAATAGGGGGAGCTTATATGTTTTCAAAAGAAGCTTCGTTGGATTTTGCTTATGTGTATGCACCTGAAGTTACTAATACATATTCAATTAAACAGTTTAGTGCATTTGGAGGGACAAATCCAACACAACTAGAAACAAAACATTCTCAATCTAGCTTATCTGTTGGATTAAAATATAATTTTTAAATTTAGTAATGGTTTTAAACCATTACAGCTTCTCTTTTACCTTCTAGTATTTCACCTATAAGGTAAGAACCTTCAGCTTTTGATAACACTATATCTACATCTTTTTCATCTACTACAAGTATCATACCTACACCCATATTAAACGCTCTGTACATCTCATCTTCAGCAACGTGCTCACCTATTAGATCAAATATAGGAAGAGTTTTAACAGCATCTTTTTTAACTTCAGCACGTAAGTTTTCAGGAAGTACACGAGGAAGATTTTCAACTATACCACCACCTGTAATATGTGCCATAGCTACTATCTCGTTTTTAAGTGCTTTGAACGTTTTAACATAGATATTTGTCGGAGTTAAAAGAGTTTCAATTAAAGGCTTTCCGTTAAAGTCTTCATTGAAATCTAAATTCATTTTTTCAAACAGTACTTTTCTAGCTAGAGAGAAACCATTTGAGTGTAGACCAGAACTTGGAAGTGCTATTAGTTTATGACCAGCTTTAACTAAAGAAACTCTATCCATTTCAGACTTTTCAGCTACACCAACAGCAAAACCTGCTAAATCGTAATCATCCTCAGAATACATACCAGGCATCTCGGCAGTTTCTCCACCGATTAGTGCACATTCACTTTGTTTACATCCTTCGGCAATTCCGGCTACAACATTTGTTGCAATATTTACATCAAGTTTACCTGTAGCATAATAATCAAGAAAAAAGCTAGGTGTTCCAAAGTTACAGATCAGATCGTTTACACACATTGCAACTAAATCTATACCTACTGTATTATGAATGCCACTATCAATAGCTAGTTTTAACTTTGTACCTACACCGTCAGTTGCTGCAAGCATAACAGGCTCTTTAAAACCAGTAGGTACTTCAAATGCACCTGCAAATGAACCGATTCCACCCATTACACCTGGGATTTTTGTTGACTTTACAAGAGGTTTAATATTTTCAACAAAACTGTTTCCAGCATCTATATCTACACCAGCATCTTTATAAGAAATTTGACTCATACTCTCTCCACTTATTTAGGTGTATCACATTTTTTAGAAAAAATACAAAGCGGACAAAAATTTGTTAAACCAGCAATTAAAGGTATAAACCCTAAAAAGAACCAACCAGCACCATCAAATGCACCTAATTGAATAATACCTGTTCCAACAAGTAAAAGTCCTATAGTAATGCGAAAAACTCTACAAAATTTTCTGACTTTGTTGTAATCCATGATATACCTTTACGATTTTTAAATATAATGCAATTATATCAAATTATTAAGAAATATTAATCCAAAAGTGGTTAAAATCGCGGTAATTGAAAAGGAAATTATAGAATGAAAGAATTTATTTACAATGAGATGATGGTGCATGTACCGCTATGTACCCATAAAGAACCAAAACGAATTTTAATTATCAGTAATGATGCAGCGGGTCTTGAAAAAGAAGTAGAAAAACATACAAATATTACACTAGATAAGATCGAGTGTTCACTTGATAATGTTAGCAAACTTGAGGACTCTAAGTATGATGTAATTATCTCTGAAATGGAAGGTGATTCACTGTTTATATCTCAAATAAACCGTGTTCTTAGTGAAGATGGTATTTTAGTAATTAAGCATCCAAATCTTGACAAAATAGAAGAAAATAAGTCTATTATGCAAACACTGGGAAATTATTTTAAAATCATTATGCCGTATAATTTAGGTAATGGTGAGACTGCACTTTTATGTTCACACACTTATCATCCTACCGCTGATCTAATCTTACAACGTACAGACATGTTGGATGGTTTAGAGTATTATAACTGCGATATTCATCCGGCAGCTTTTGCAATGGGAAATAATGTTCGTAAAACTTACTTAGGTATTATCAAAAACTAATGCCATTTAAGTACGCTATTGCATTAACAGGAGGGATTGCTACAGGTAAAAGTACGGTCGCATCCCTTTTAGCTTTAAATGGGATGCGTGTAATAGATGCTGATACAATCTCTCATCAAATATTAGATGATTCAAAAGAGTGGGTAGCAGATACATTTGGAGAAGAGTATATTAACTCTAAAAAAGTAGATCGCGCGAAACTTGGAACACTAGTATTTTCTAATGCTGAGGCAAAGAAAAAACTGGAAGATTATCTACATCCTAAAATACGTCAAGAGATTGCTAAGCAGAGTGAGAAACAAGACAAGTTTAATTTTCCTTATTTGATTGATATCCCGCTTTTTTTTGAGAACAACTCTTATGATATAGAGGATTCGGTTGTTGTTTACACACCTGCTGATATTCAGCTAGAGCGCTTTATGAAACGTAACGGATACTCACTTGATGAGAGTCAAAAAAGAATTGCATCTCAAATGCCTATAGACGAAAAAAAGGCAAAAGCTACATGGGTAATAGATAATTCTAAAGATCTAAAACATCTTCAAGAAGAGGTTGAGGCTTTTGTTCAGAAAATTAAGGAGAAATACCTATGAAATGCTCAAAATATACTGCCAGTGGAAATGATTTCGTAATCTTTCACTCAGATATAAAAGAAGACAGAACTGAACTGGCAAAAAAACTGTGTCATAGACAAGAGGGAATCGGTGCAGATGGATTAGTGGTACTTATTCCAAATGATGATTATGATTTTGAATGGCAGTTTTATAATTCTGATGGAAGTCATGCAGATATGTGTGGAAATGCTTCTCGTGCTACTGCACACTATGCGTATAAACATGGTTTAGCTGATAAGAACATGACTTTTTTAACTGGTGCCGGTATTATTAAAGCAACAGTAGAGAGTGAAAATGGAAAGAGAGGTGTAGTTTTAAGTGAGTTAACTCCGCCAGAAATAATTGACTCAAATATTAAGTTTAACTCTAAATCGTATTGGCTTATAAACACAGGGGTTCCACATATAGTCAGTTTTACAGATAATATCGAAGAATTTGACATAGCTGAAGCTAGAGAACTTCGCCATAGATATAATGCGAATGTAAACATAACTCAAGTTATTGGTGGAAACTTGAGAGTGCGCACTTATGAGCGTGGTGTTGAAGATGAAACATTAGCTTGTGGTACAGGAATGGCAGCTTGTTTTTACAGAGCTTTCAAAGAGGGAAAAGTTGGTGATAATATAGAGGTTTATCCAACTAGCGGAGAGACTTTGTATCTTGGATACAATGGAAAAACTATTACTTTTAAAGGTGAAGTGAAAAATACTTTTAATACAGACTGGACAGATTAGAGTCCAGCTGCTTCAACAATTTTAGCTTGAGTATCTGCTATTAATGGATCGATTATCTCATCAAAAAGACCGCCACTCATAATCTCATTTAATCTATAAAGAGTCAGTGTGATTCTATGATCACTTATACGGTTTTGAGGATAGTTGTAAGTACGGATACGTCCGCTTCTATCTCCAGTACCAACTTGAGCTGCACGCTCAGCTGCATTTTCAGATTGTTGTGCCTGCATCTCGATCTCATAAAGACGGGACTTAAGTACTTTCATAGCCTTTTCTTTATTTTTGTGTTGAGATTTCTGATCCTGGTTTGTAACTACTATACCCGTTGGTAAGTGCGTAATACGAACAGCAGAGTCTGTTGTATTTACAGACTGACCACCACAACCAGATGAACGCATAACGTCGATTTTTAGATCGTTTTCATTGATCTGAACTTCAACATCATCAACTTCCGGCATGACTGCAACTGTAATAGCTGAAGTATGTACACGACCTTGGCTCTCAGTAGCAGGTACACGTTGAACACGGTGTGTACCACCTTCATATTTAAGTCTAGAGTATACTTGTTCACCTTTAATAAGTGCAGTTACCTCTTTAAAGCCACCAGCTTCTGAAGGTGAAGTAGAGATCAACTCTATTTTCCAGCCTCTAACATCTGCATAACGTGTATAAGCTTCAAATAGATCGCCAACAAATAAAGCAGCTTCATCACCACCAGTACCCGCACGAAGTTCAACAATAATATTTCTATCATCATTTGGGTCTTTAGGAAGCATAAGAAGTTTTATCTCTTCCTCAATCTCTGGTAGTTTAGGCTCTAGCTCTTTAAGCTCTTCCTTTGCCATCTCAGCCATTTCTGCATCGCCTAACATCTCTTTAGCTTCAGCAATTTCTTCTAATATTGATTTATATTCTTTTGCTTTTTCAACTATCGGTAAAAGTGAAGATTGTTCTTTTGAGAGTTCTGTCATCTTTTTGATGTCAGATGTTATGTCAGGTGAACTTAGCAATTCGCTAAGTTCGTTATAGCGGTTGATAAACGGCGTGAGTTTATCTGATAACATATTTGTTACCTAATTATATAGCGTTAACGGCTTTGTTAAGACGACTAACTTTTCTAGCAGCAGTTTCTTTTTTAAGAACACCTTTGCTTACAAATCTATGAATTTGTTTGTTTGCTACTTTGAAAGCTTCTGTAGCTTCCTCTTTATTTCCAGCTTCAACAGCACTGTTAACAGCTTTAACTATGTTTTTAAGACGAGTTCTATAGAAACGGTTACGTTCTGCTTTAACGATCGTTTGACGAATTCTCTTAATTGATGACTTATGATTTGCCATTTAATGAGTCCTTGTTTTTGGGTTAGTTTATATTGCCCAGATAATTTTAGTGCGCAATTTTAGCTTAAATATAATTAAATTTAAGTTAAACCAAAGTCTTATTCTAAAATATTCTAAATTTACGTTTATTTGTGCTAAAATACGTCAACTTTAAAAATGGATAATTTATTATGAAACTATTTGGAACTGACGGTGTAAGAGGCGAAGCCGGAACATTTTTAAATGCTTCTTTAGCAATGCGTGTAGCAATGGCTGCCGGAATATATTTTAAAAAACATTCAATAACAAACAAGATATTAGTCGGAAAAGATACAAGACGAAGCGGTTATATGATCGAAAATGCAATTGTGAGCGGTTTGACTGCAATTGGATATGATGTGATCCAAATAGGTCCAATGCCAACTCCTGCAATTGCATATATTACTGAGAGTATGCGCTGTGATGCAGGAATAATGATTAGTGCTTCACACAACTCTTTTGAAGATAACGGTATTAAATTTTTTGACGGTCATGGAGATAAACTTTCAAGCGAGGTTGAAGCAGAGATAGAGAGAATATACCGTGATGAAGATATTATTATACAAGCACAAGCCAGAGCAAAAAATATTGGTAAGGCTAAGAGGATAGATGATGTGATCGGTCGTTATATCATTGCCCTTAAAAATTCTTTTCCAAGAGAGTTGTCACTGAGCGGTATGCGTATAGTCCTTGATACGGCAAATGGAGCTGCATATAAAGTTGGACCTACTGTTTTAGAAGAGTTAGGTGCCGATGTAGTTGTTTTACATAATAATCCAAATGGATATAACATAAATGAAGACTGTGGGGCACTACATACAAAAGATCTATGTGAACATGTGTTAATGTTTCGTGCAGACCTTGGAATAGCACTTGATGGTGATGCTGATAGACTTGTAGTGGTAGATGAAAAAGGTGAGGTAGTAGATGGTGATCAGCTTATAGGTGCACTTGGAGCATATATAAATGAAAGAGGTCTTTTAAAAGGTGGCGGAGTTGTTGCTACGGTTATGAGTAATCAAGGTCTTGAGGACTATCTGCAAGGTTTAGGACTTGAACTGCACAGATCTGCTGTCGGGGATAAAAACGTTTTAGAGATTATGAAGCGTGATGGCATAAACTTTGGAGGTGAGCAAAGCGGACATGTAATTATGCATGATTATGCTAAAACAGGTGATGGTTTAGTATCTGCTCTTCAAACACTTGCACTTATACTAGATAAAAAAGAAAAAGCTTCAAAAGCTCTGCGTCCGTTTGAACTTTATCCTCAAAAACTTGAAAATATAAAAATTGCTAAGAAAAAGCCTTTAGAAGATATAGATGGATTAACACCTCTCCTAAAAGAGTTAGACGATAAACATATACGTCATCTAGTGAGATACTCTGGAACTGAAAATAAATTGCGTATTTTGTTAGAGGGTCAAAACTCTAAAGAACTTGACAAAGAGATGGATAAACTTATAGAGTTTTTCAAAAAAGCGCTAAATGGATAAGGTACATGTAAAACTAGGAGGGATTCTTTTTTTAACCCTTATTGGAATCTTTATAATAGATCAGAATATAAAAATGCTTTTTGTCGATGGTTTTAGGTACTACACAGAGTGCATCGATTTAATCCTTGTCTACAACAGGGGCGTGGCATTTTCTATGTTTGCATTTTTAGACGAGTGGCTAAAGTATATACAGCTTGTTATGGTTACTGGGGTGTTAGTTTATGTTTTGTATTTGAAAAAAATTTGTTATGCTATACCTGTAGGACTTCTTTTGGGCGGGGCATTTTCCAATATATATGATCGTTTTGTTCACGGCGGTGTTGTCGATATGGTTTATTGGCATTGCGGCTTTGATTTTGCAGTGTTTAATTTTGCCGATGTTATGATAGATTTAGCTGTTATCTGGCTTTTAATACTTAATTTTAAAACTAATTTATGCAAGAATTAACTTATTTTTAGATATTATTGCTCAAAATAATAGTTAAAATTTGACTATGTAAGACATATACTAAAAGGAAATTGATGGAAATCAAATCAAATAAAATTGATGGTGCTAATGCTGAGATTGAAGCAACTATACTTAAAGAAATAATAGATGCTAACCTAGAAAAGATTGCTAAAGAGTTTGCAAAAGGCGCAAACGTTCAAGGTTTTAGAAAAGGTAAAGTTCCTGTAGCAGTAATCAAGCAACAATATGGGGAAAAACTTGTTCAAGAAGCAGAATCTGAAGCATTGAGAAATGTATTAAGTGCAGGTTTAGACGAGATGGGAATTGAAAACAGTTCTTTAATTGGTGAACCAACTATCACAAAGTTTGATAAAAGCGATGATAAAATTGAAGTAATCGTTAAAATTGCTATCCGTCCTGAAATCGATTTAGGTGATTATAATGCTTTAGTAAAAGACTTTAAAAAGCCAGAAGTAAAAGATAAAGATGTAGATGCTCGTTTAAAAGAGATTGCTGAGAGCCAAGCTCCACTTGAAAATATTAAAAGAAATCGTAAAATGAAAGAGGGTGATACTGCTGTTATTGACTTTGAAGGTTTTGTTGACGGTGTTGCGTTTGATGGCGGTAAAGCTGAAAACTTTGAACTACTATTAGGTTCAGGTCAGTTTATCCCTGGTTTTGAAGATCAACTAATCGGTGTAAAAAGAGACGAAGAAGTTGAAATCAACGTAAAATTTCCAGACGAGTATCAAGCTAAAGATTTAGCTGGTAAAGATGCTATGTTTAAAGTGAAAGTAAACGGTATTAAAGTAAAAGGTGAAGTTGAGATTGATGACGAACTTGCTAAAAAACTTCTTGGAAAAGAGGATGCTACTGCTGATGAGTTAAAATCACAATTAAAAGAGCAAATGGAAAATGAAGAGTTAGCTAAACTTTACAATGAAGAATTAAAGCCTGCACTTTTAGAAACATTAGTAAGTGAAATCTCATTTGACCTTCCTGAGTTTGTTGTTGATCAAGAGATAGACATGGCTCTTAACAAAAAAGCTCAAAGCATGAGTGAAGATGAGATTAAAGAGCTTCGTGAGAATCAAGATAAATTAAAAGAGCTTCGTGAAACTTTCCGTGAAGAAGCAGAAAAAAGCGTAAAAGCTACTTTTATAATTGACTCTTTAGCAGTATCTGAAAACGTAAAAGTTGAAGAGCAAGAAGTTATGCAAACAATTTACTACGAAGCAATGCAAATGGGTCAAGATCCACAAAAAGCTTATGAACAGTATAGAGAAGCTGGATATATTCCTGCGATTCAAATGTCAATGATCGAAGATAAAGTACTTCGTCAAATTTTAGATACAAAGATAAAAGAGGCATAATATGAGCTATGTACCATACGTTGTTGAACAAACTGGGCGTGGTGAGCGTTCATACGATATATATTCTCGTCTTTTAAAAGATAGAATTGTTATGTTAAGTGGTGAGGTTAACGATGCAGTTGCTTCATCAATTGTAGCGCAGCTATTGTTTTTAGAAGCAGAAGATCCCGAAAAAGATATATATTTTTACATAAATTCACCAGGTGGTGTTGTTACAGCAGGTATGGCTATATTTGATACGATGAACTACATCCGTCCTGATGTATCAACTATATGTATAGGTCAAGCAGCATCTATGGGTGCTTTTTTACTTTCAAGTGGGGAAAAGGGCAAACGTTATGCTCTTCCACATGCAAGAGTGATGATTCACCAACCACTTGGTGGTGCTCAAGGTCAAGCTACAGATATTGAGATTCAAGCTAATGAAATTTTACGTATGAAAAAAGAGTTAAACTCTATTTTGGCTAAAAATACAGGTCAAAGTATAAAAAAAGTTGAAAAAGATACTGACCGTGATAATTTTATGAGTGCTGAGCAGTGTGTAGAATACGGAATGATTGATAAAGTATTAACTAAAAACGAGAAAGAGTAGGGGTTGACAATGGCAGCTAAAATAAGAGAGAGAGGACGCAGAGAAACAAAAAGAGAAACTTCTGTTAATGCTGAATCTTTAAGAGATAGCGGAATATCAAGTGAAGCTACTAGTGATTTGGAATTGTATGCAAAAGAGGTTCTTTCCGCTCTTATTAATGATAACCTGCCACCCACACCAAATAACTATTCTTTGTACTTCGATAGACTTTTAGAAGATAAAAGCGAAAACTTCCGCAAGCAAATTATGTCTATGCTTGAACTTGAAGAGAGCAATGATGCTGAAAATACTATTATGCTTGAACAGAGTTTAAAACAAGGTTTTACATCTGTCAAGGGCGTTCTAAATGTTTCAGCTTCACTATATAAAAATATATCTTTAATGACAAAAATACTTAAAAAACGTCGTGATGAATTAGATAGCAGTAGAGATGATGCTTCTGCATCTAGTAGTGTTATTGCAGCTTTAGAAGGTGATGTAGCTAAGTTGAATGCTATACTTAAAAAACAATCTACTTCTTTAAAAACTCAATATGACGAAACAGCAAAAGTTGTTAAAAATGTTGAGAATGAAACTATCTTCGATAATAAATACGGTGTTTATAATAAACGCTATCTTATGACAAAACTTGAACAAGAAATAGAACTTGTTCGTGAGTTCAAACACAGTTCATCTATGATCATGGTTGAATTAAGCAAAGAGCTTACTGAGAGTGTTAATAATGAAAAAGCGATAGTATTAATGACTAGAACTATTGCAAGACTTTTACTGAAAACTTCTAGAAGAAGTGATACCGTAGCATACTATGGAAACGGTCAGTTCTCAATGCTGCTAAAACACACTGATATTGAAAGTGCTAAAAAAGCAAGTGAGCGTTTAGTTGAATTAGTTTCAAACTCTAACTTCTTCTTAGGTGATCGTGAAATACAGCTTAAAATTGCTATTGGTATTACAGATATTAATCCATCATATTCTGTTGAAGAGACTATTGTCGCTACAATGGACGGTATAGAGAAAGCTTACGCGGACAAAGATACAGATTTTGCAGTATCGTTAAAGAATAAATCGTAGAGATTTTTATGAAATTAAAGATAGTTACATATCCAGATAAAAGATTACGTCAAAAATCTTTGGAAGTTGAAAAATTCGATAGTGAACTTCATGAACTTTTAGATGCAATGTACCCTTTCATGATGCAGACAAACGGCATTGGTTTGGCTGCTATTCAAGTTGCACATCCTAAAAGAGTATTGATCATTAATATTCCTGATGAGGAAGATATGCAAAATGATGATAACCTTATTGAGATGGTAAACCCTGTTATAGTTGGAAAAAAAGGGACTACTACTTATCAAGAGGGATGTTTAAGTGTACCTACTTTCTATGAGGATATAGAAAGGTTTGAAGAGGTAAAAGTTAATTACCAAGATAGAGACGGCAACACTAAAACTCTAGAAGCAAACGGTCTTTTAAGTATAGCTATCCAACATGAGATGGATCACCTTGAAGGTATACTTTTTATAGATAAGCTTTCATATTCACGTAGAAAGAAGTTTGAAAAAGAATATAAAAAATATCAAAAAGAGCAAAAAAACAAATAACTCTAGTTTAATATGGCATTATGCCATTGAACAAGTGTTAATCTATACCCGCTTTTAACTTTTTTTACTTCATGTGAAAAATACGGATTACTTGGAAAAACTACCATATCACCGGCTTCAGGTTTTAAAATTACTTCACTACCATCTAAATTTCTTAAAAAATTAAATACTAATTCTCCACCGCTAAAGTTAAATCTATCATTTGCATCTTCTTTATACGATGTAGCAAATAAAACAGTTGTAAGCTTTCGTTCAGGTGCTACGGTCGTATATCCAACAATATTTCCATCTTTATCTATCAATGCATTTGAATCATCTGCATGTTGTATATAAAATCCATCTTTTATATATTCAAGAGCTTGAACATCTGTAGATGTAGTTAAAGCTATATGAAAATACTCTTCAATAATTTTTTGATGTTTTAGAAACTTAGATTGATATAGTTCATTTAGATGAGTGTCTAATGAATAGATATTTGTATCTCTGTATTTTTTAATAACTTTTGGTTCAACAACACCGTGTATGACTTCACTTTTTACTTTGGCTTGCTCGGCATCTTCATCTTCGTTTACCTCTTTTACAAAAAGAGATAGTTCATGCGGCTCTAAAAAATTCTTAATTATAAGATATGGTGTTTCTTTGTAAGGACTTGGAAGATAGTTTGTTTGTATATCAAGGTTATATATATACTCATCAAGAAGTATTTTTTCACTGATTTGAATCAATATTAGTTCCAATATATAAAGTTGGAAATAATACTGATTTTTTTAAAATAAATCAATATCTAATATTATTTATTCTCACTCATATTATTTGAATTACCATTTATTCCGCATCTGCAAGCACTCCCGCATTGGCATGGTTTTGGACATTTACATTTAGGATTTTCACACACACCACCGCCAGCTGGTGCAGGCTGATTACATCCGCTAAAAGATAATATCATCATTAATACTGAAATAACATATACTATAGATTTCATATAGCTCCTTTTATTTGGATATGTATTATAGTCATTTCATATAAAAAATACAATATGGATTAAAATATAACAAATTGTCATATTTTTTAAGGATATTGATTTTTTTTACTATTATGATATGAGAAATTAATAAAAGGGTGATAGATGAAAACAATATTTTGTGCAACATATGAAGGTTTAGACGCAAAAGTGGTACAGGTTGAATCGACTCTGACAAAAGGTCTGCCCTCATTTTCTATAGTAGGAATGGCATCTTCAAGTATAAATGAGAGCAAGGAGAGAGTAAAGTCTGCACTGCTGAGTAATGAATTTAAATTTCCACCTAAGCGTATTACACTCTCTTTAGTACCGTCAGATCTGAAAAAGGACGGTTCACATTTTGATTTGAGTATCGCCCTTATGATAATTTTAAATACAGAAGATAAAGATTTTTCTGAATGGTTTGTATTTGGTGAACTTGGTTTAAACGGAGATGTAAGGGAAAACAGTTATATCTATCCATTACTTCTTTCATTAGCAAACCAAGGTGTATTAAAAAGAGCTATAGTACCGTATGAATCTCTTGAAAAACTATCAAAAATTCCAAATATTGAGTTTTATGGCGTAAAAACTTTGCAAGAGGCTATGGATATGTTGAAAGCCGAAAATATAGAGAGTCAACAAATGAATCAGACTGACTTTGAGTATCCTTCTTATACATTAGATGAAAAATACTATGTATATAACAAGTACGATGAAGACTTCTTAGATGTTAAGGGTCAAGAAATAGCAAAACGTGCAGCTTTAATCTCAGCTTGTGGTATGCATAATATATTATTGGAAGGAAGTCCGGGTAGCGGTAAAAGTATGATAGCTCAGAGATTAAGATATATATTGCCTCCTCTAAATAAAAATGAAATATTAGATATAGCGAAATTAGAAACTTTAGATGATAAAAGCCCAAGTTTTAAGCCTTTAAGAAATTTTTGCTCGCCTCATCATACTTCTACCAGTGCATCGATCTTTGGTGGTGGAAGTTATAAGGCAAAAATTGGTGAAGTCGGATTAGCAAATAATGGGATACTTTTTTTTGATGAACTACCACATTTTTCAAAAAGTATTTTAGAAGCATTACGTGAACCTATGCAGGATAAAAAGATAAAAATATCTCGCGTTAATTCAAAAGTAGTATATCCGGCTGATTTTTTGTTTGTAGGAGCGATGAATCCTTGTCCATGTGGAAATCTGCTTGATGAATCTAAGGAGTGCAGATGTAATGAGCTTGAGGTTCAAAGATATAAAAATAAACTCTCTGACCCATTTTTGGATAGGATTGATCTGAATGTAGTAATGTCTAAGGTCGGTTCAAATGATCAGCCTAGTATAAGTTCACGTCAGATGCACCAAAAAGTGATTGATGTGCATCATATAATAAAGAAGCGGGGACAAAAAGATTTTACTGCTAAACTTAGTGATAAAGAGATAGATAAATACTGTGTACTAGATTCAGATGCTAAAACCACATTAGATATAGCAGTTAATAAATTTACACTTAGTTTTAGAAGTATTAAAAAGGTACAAAAAGTTGCCCGTACAATAGCTGATATAGATGGATGCGAAACTATAAACAAAAGTCATATTTTGGAGGCTTTGAGTTATAGAAGAAGATAGAGTATAATTTTATATGGCTATATTTCAAAAAACGATTAAAATTTTACCACGAGCAAGAGGTTTTCATCTTATAACTAGAGAGATAGAAGATGCATTACTTTCTTTTCCGGACATTACAAAAGGTATTTTAAATATTTTTTTAAAACACACTTCCGCTTCACTAACAATAAATGAAAATGCAGATCCCACAGTTAGAGACGATATGGAAGAGTATTTTACTGATATGATTGATGAAAAACCGTATTATATGCATACTTATGAAGGTGAAGATGATATGCCTGCTCATATAAAAAGCTCAATTCTCGGAAACTCTTTAACCATACCTATAACAAACGGTGAGATGAATCTGGGGACATGGCAGGGAATCTACTTAGGCGAGCATAGGGATAATGGAGGGAGTCGAACTATAGTTTTGACTATGCAGTACTAGAATGAAAAAATATATCTTATTTGATAATGACGGTGTTTTAATAGAAACTGAGATGTGGTACTTTGAGGCAAGTAAACGTGCGCTAAAAGAGTTCTTTAACCTAGAACTTACCTTTGATCGTTACATGGATATTATGGCAAAGGGGCAAAGGGCTTGGGTTATTGCTGAAGAGATAGGTATTAGTGAAGATGAGATCATAATTGCTAGAGAGAAAAGGGACGAGTACTATCAAGAGTATATCAAAACAAAAGAGATAGCAATTGAAGGTGTGATAGAAACACTGAAGAGTTTAAGTAAAAACTACAAGATGGGTATAGTGACCACTTCAAGACGTGTAGATTTTGAGCTTGCCCATGCTGATCGTGGTATAGTTGATTTTATGGAGTTTGTTTTATGTGTTGAAGATTATCCAAACTCTAAACCACATCCTGATCCATATTTAAAAGGGATGGAGATTTTTAGGGCAATTAAGGATGAATGCATCATAATAGAAGACTCAAAACGTGGACTAAGTTCAGCTGTTAATGCAGGGATAGAGTGTGTAATAGTTCATAATGAGTTTACTAAAACACACGACTTTTCAGATGCTACCCATAGAGTAAAAAAGATTTCAGAACTTCCTGAACTTTTAGACTCTATACATTGTAATAAGTAGCATTAGGATGATAAACAACTAATGCACTTGTAGACTGCTCAGGATGGATTTGGAAAGTCTCGCTAAGTTCAATTCCAAACTCTTCTGGTTTTAACAGATCAAACAGCGGACGGTTAAGTTCCAGATCCGGACATGCTGCATAACCAAAGCTGTAACGGCTTCCCTGATATTTGTTCATC
Organism: Sulfurimonas sp.; assembly: GCF_041583195.1. NCBI lineage: Bacteria > Pseudomonadati > Campylobacterota > Epsilonproteobacteria > Campylobacterales > Sulfurimonadaceae > Sulfurimonas > Sulfurimonas sp. Next base: position 83,255 of record NZ_JBFHGL010000012.1, on the reverse strand, counting down.
TGAACGTCTGCCAGAGTCGGACCCTCACCTTCTGAGATTCCTAGGTCAAGTCTGATCTGTTTGTGTGCTATTTCTGCAAGTGCTTCTGCAAGTTCTACTCCAAGACCGTGGAACTGATAGTACTCAGTATATTTACCATCGTCGTAAATCACTTTTTCAATCTCGCTAAGTTTTGCCCCTGCACTTACACAAGTCATAGCAACAACATCGTGTCTGTCAGAGTGGAAAAAGTCACTCAGTGCGCGGTGTGGTTGTTTTCTCTGTCTTGGAAAAGTAAACTCTTTTATAGCCCTGCCCATTACATGCTCAAGATGCTCTTTGTTTACTTCCGCTTCTGAATTATAACCCTCGCTCTCATCAAAGATTAAAAGCGTGTTGTCATCGCTTCTACAAGGCCAGTAACCATAAAGAATAGTCGGTTCAAACAGTTTCTCTTCCAAAAACTGTTTTTTTAGCTTTTCATATGCAGGCCATACAACTTCATCCAATTGTTTTTCATATGCCTCTTTACTCATCCCCTTAGAGCTATAGCCCCAGCGTGATTTAAAAAGAATTTTATGGTTGATCCACTCAAATGCCATTTCAAGCTGAGCTTCACTTAGTTTGATCTCGCGTCTGCCCCAAAAAGGAGGTGTAGGGACTTTTATATCGCGACTTGGCATTTTAAGTTCACTAAAAGGCGGAATAAGAACCTCTTTTTTCTCTTTAATATCCTCTTTTTCCACTTCAGGATGCAAGTTTGTATCAAAGTTCCCTGCTTCTATACGGCTCATTGCAGTTACACCATCAAACGCATCTTTACAATAAAAGATCGGACCATCATAAAAGGGGCGGCAAAACTCATCTATAAAATTTCTTGTTAGCGCAGCTCCACCTAAAAGGATTGGTATATCAATTCCCTGTTCTTTTAGAGCTTCAAGATTTTCTTTCATAACCTGAGTTGATTTTACTAAAAGCCCGCTCATACCAAATGCTGAAATATGCCCATCTTTTGTAGCTTGAATAAAATCTTCAAGTTCAACTTTAATCCCTAAGTTATTTACTTTGAAACCATTGTTTGTAAGGATGATATCTACAAGGTTTTTACCAACATCATGGACATCACCTTTAACAGTTCCAAGAGCTAGTGTAGTATCAACTTCTTTTTCAACCTTTGGCAGATACGGGTTTAGATAGTCAACTGTTGCTTTCATAGTCTCGGCAGATTGAAGTACAAAAGGCAGTTGCATCTCACCGTTTCCAAAAAGCTCACCTACAACCTTCATAGCATCTATCAGGATCTCATTTACGATTATCTCAGGTGCTATAGAGTGGCGAACCTCTTCAACAAGAGGTATCATTCTCTCTTTATCACCATCCATTAAAAGTTTGGCAATTTTTTCTTCATCGCTCATAGCCAGATACTCTTCATCTAGAGCATCTGTATCTATTGCCTCTTTTTTAGAGAAGTGTTCTATAAACTCAAATAGGGCATTGTCTGTTTTGTTGAAGATCAGGTTGTTACAAACATCCTGATCCTCTTGGCTTATTTTGTTTATAGGTATTATATGTTTTACGTTTATAATAACACTTGTAAGTCCAGCTTCAACACAATGGTGTAAGAACATTGAATTAAGATATGGTCTCGCATCTTTATCAAGCCCGAAAGAGATATTTGATAGACCAAGTACCGCTCCAACTTCAGGATGTTTTTCTCTTAGATGACGTATGGCTTCTATTGTATTTATACCAGCATCCAAATACTCTTCATCACCGCTTCCGAGTGTGAATGTAAGTACGTCAAATATTAGGTCTTCTTTTTTAAGTCCATGCCTATTAGTTGCAAGATCAATTATTCGATCAGCTACTTGAAGTTTATGTTCAACTGATTTTGCCATACCTACTTCATCAATAGTTAAACAAACAAGGCTTGTTCCGAATTTTTTAGCTAAGTGACATACTTCATCAAACTTCTCTTCACCATCTTCAAGGTTTACTGAATTGATTATTGGCTTACCGCCTATATTTTTAAGTGCAGTCTCAAGCCCTTTAACCTGAGTAGAGTCAGGCATAAGAGGAAGTTGAATCTTTTGGTTATACATACCCATTACAGCTGTCATATCTTTAGTCTCATCACGCCCTGCAAAACCGACATTTACATCTATTACATGAGCACCTGCACGAACTTGTTGTTGTGCTACACTTAACGTACCTTCGTAGTCCTCTGCTAAAAGAAGCTCGCGGAATGCTTTTGAACCCGTAGCATTACTTCTCTCACCCATTAAAAGTGGAGCAGGTTCCTGCATAAGAGGAGTTGAATGAAATAATGAAGCAACAGAGGTTGGATGACTTCCAGTTGGCTTTTTTGGTGTTTTATTTGATACTCTATCAACAAGAGCACGTATATGTTGAGGTGTAGTACCGCAACATCCACCTAAAAAACTTACACCGTCAAATTCTAAAAATTTCTCTTGGTTTGCTGCAAACTCATCTGGACCCATTGGATAGTAAGTATAACCGCCGCGGTTTTGAGGAAGACCTGCATTTGCATGAACACTTATAGGTTTATGCCACACTTCACTTAGAGTTTTTACATGCTTTAGTACCTGTTCTGGTCCTGTACCACAGTTAAAACCAAGACTTAAAATATTAAAAGGCTCTAATATGGTAGCTATTGTTTGTGCATCAGTACCGATAAGCATAGTACCGCTAAGCTCGATCGTAGTACTTACCATAATTGGAATGTTAGTGTTTTTGTTAGTGTTAGCAGCTTCACATGCGTGAAGTGCTGCTTTTATCTGAAGCGGATCCTGGCAAGTTTCAAGTAAAAATATATCAACTCCACCGTCTATTAAGGCTTCACAAAAAACAGTATAACCCTCATACATCTCATCATAAGTTATGTGCCCAAAAGAGGGTAGTTTTGTACCAGGTCCGACAGAACCTAAACAAAAACGTGGATGCTCAGGCGTACTAAACTTTTCACATTCTTTTTTAACAAGTTCAGCTCCGGCACGAGTCAGTTCATAAGCACGATTAGCTATACCGTACTCATCTAAAACCCATGCAAATGATCCGAATGTGTTTGTCGTTATTAAGTCAGCTCCAGCTGTTAAATAAGCATGAAAGATTTCACTTAAAACCTCAGGGCATGTAACGTTTAAAAGTTCGTTACAACCTTCATTGCCTTCCCAAGCTTCTTGTGGAATCTTATCTTCGCGCTGTTGAAGCTGTGTACCCATAGCACCGTCAATTATAAGCGGCCGCTTTTTTATAGTTTCTAAAATATATTGTTTTGTATCTGTCATTTAGTATTGTCTTTATTGAAAAAGTTTCTTATTTTAGCCAAAATGAGCATAAAAAATACTTTTGCATATTTTTGATATAGTCTTCAAAAAATATAACTGCTAAAAATAAATATAGATTATAACTTATATAATCCATATTTATAATAATAATTTTATATTAATTTAGTTATAATTCTCCCTAATATTCAATATAGGAAGTAACTATGGAAAACCAAAATATTAAAGAAACTTCTTCATGGAGGATTAAAAGATATTACTTTTACGCTTTTGTAACTGTTATAGCTTTGGTCTTACCATGGATACAAGTAAATGGAAACCACTTTTTTCTACTAAGTTTTGACAAACTTCAACTACATCTAGCTTTTGTTAAATTTGATATGCAAGAGATGTACTTAATGCCTTTTGTATTAATGCTTCTATTTTTAGGAATCTTTGGTATTACCGTTATGGGTGGACGTGTATTCTGTGGATGGGCTTGTCCCCAAACAATATTTCGTGTAATTTATCGTGATCTTATAGAAACAAAAATTTTAGGTCTTCGCAAGCGTATTAAAAATAAACAGCAAGAGCCGGATATGACAAAACCGGAAAATAAAGTTAAAAAATTGATAGCTGTTATTATTTGGACTGTTCTAGGATTCATAGCTACTGCAAACTTTCTTTGGTACTTTGTTCCTCCAGAAGACTTTTTTGCATATCTAGCAAATCCATCAGAACATATGACATTAGTTGGAATTTTGGTTGTTGTAACTCTATTTTTACTTTATTCTGTTGTAAAAATAAAAGAAGACTGGTGTGTATATGTATGTCCTTATAGCCGTATTCAATCAGTTTTATATGATGAACATACTGTTATGGCTATCTATGATCCACATCGTGGGGGTATCATCTACGATGAAAACAAAGATAAGCTTCCAAGTAAAACTCAAAGTGAGATTCAAGATCGTGAACCTACTGCAGAATGTACTGCATGTGAGAGTTGTGTGACTGTATGTCCTACGCATATAGATATTCGTAAGGGACTTCAACTAGAGTGTATCAACTGTTTAGAGTGTGTTGATGCATGTACTACTGTTATGGGTAAACTTGGTAAAGAGTCTTTAGTTAGATGGTCAAGTGATTATGAAGTGATTGATCAAAAAGGTAAAACTAAACTTTTCCGCACTAAGATAATCGCATATATAGTTTTACTTTTAGTTGTAATGGTTGCACTTGGTATTATGAGTACTAAAAAAGAGCATATGCTTTTAAATGTAAATAAAGAGAATCGTCTTTATTCTATTCATAAAGTAGCTGATGAAAAATTCAAAGTTGATAATGCATATGAGTTCCTACTTCAAAATACACAACGTGAAAATATGAAGTTCTTCTTTGAGATTATTCCACCAAAAGGGATGGAAGGTAAAATAGTTATAGATAAACCGACAAAACCTTTTACTGTAGTACCTGGTGTTAAAAAGAAAAAAATAGTAGTATTTACAACTACGGAAAAACTTGTAGATAGTGACAGACACGATACGGTGATTCCTATTACTATTAGAGCATATGCAGTTGGTCACGATAAAGCAGACAGTGAGCCTAAAATAGAAGTTTTTAGAAACTCTACATTTACATATCCTAGAAGCGATATGTTAAAATAAGTAAAGTTTATACTTCCCTTAATAATCTAGAGTTTTTTTCTCTAGATTAACTTCAAAACGTTATAATTCCATTTTTAATTAGTTAAAAAAATAATTTAATTGTAAAAGTGAGGAATTATGGCATTTTCACAAGAAAACAGAAAAGGTACGATCTCTGGAATCATATTTGTTGCTATTTTTGCAGCAGCAGCAACTATGATTGCAGATTTGTCGGCAGTTAAATCATTAGGTATCTCTCCTCTAGTTATAGGTATAGTTATGGGTATTTTTTATGCAAACACTCTTCATAATCATATTCCAGGTGAGTGGGGTACAGGAATTACATTCTCTGGTAAAAAAATATTACGTTTTGCGATTGTTTTTTACGGGTTCCGTATTACATTTCAAGAGATTGCAGATGTTGGTATGAGTGGATTTATGGTTTCACTTATTATGCTTGCTACTACATTCATTTTCGGATCATATCTAGGTTATAAAATATTTAAAATGGAAAAAGATACAGCTATGCTAACAGCTAGTGGGGCATCAGTTTGTGGTGCAGCTGCTGTTTTAGCAACTGAGCCTGTACTAAAAGCAGAAGGGCACAAAACTGCGATTGCAGTTTCAATGGTTGTGCTTTTTGGTACTATCTCTATGTTTTTATATCCTGTTCTTTATGCATCTATAATTGAGCCTGCTACTGGTTTTTTACATATGACACCTCAAGAGTTTGGTATATATGTTGGTGGTACAATTCATGAAGTAGCTCAAGTTGTCGCTGTGCCTGCTTCGGTTCAGGGAGCACCTGCTGAGATGGCAAATTCTGCGGTGATTGTTAAGATGACAAGAGTTATTATGATAGCTCCTATGCTTATTCTTTTAGGAATTTATCTTTCATATTCTGCTAAAAAAAGTGGTGGTGAAGCTGGTAAAGTAGGTCTTGTTATACCATGGTTTGCTGTTTATTTTGTAGCTATGGCAGGATTTAATTCACTTCAAATTGTTCCTCAAAATATAGTTGATGTTATAAATGAGATTGATACATTTTTACTTACTATGGCCATGACTGCTCTTGGAATGGGAACAATCTTTTCTAAATTTAAAGGTTTAGGTTTAGCACCTCTATATACTGCAGGAGCTATGTTCTTGTGGTTAGTAATAGGTGGTTTTGTTGTAACTAAGCTAGTTGTTGCGACATTTTAGCAATTTAATGAGCCCACGCTTTACGAACATGGAGCCAGTAAAATTGCAGTAAATTAATATGTCGTACTGATTTTGGTAATTTAAGGAGCTCGCTTTTTGTTAAAAAAGTGAAGCCCTTATAAAGTACTGATATCATGCATTTTAGAAGCTACTTTATTATTAAGCTTATCTAACTTTGCATTTATTTCAGCGGCTAAGTTTTTATATAAAATAGCCAAAGCAGCAGATGAAAAATCAAAATTTTCTTGATCAATTTTAAAAGATAAAAGGCTAGCTGTCTTACTAGAACATATAACAGTTGCGTTTCTTTTTTTACCAAATATCGCTCCACTCTCACCAAAAGAACTTCCAGGTTCTATTTCTCCTATTTGATACTTGTCTTTAAAAACTTGGCATTCACCGTCTATAAGATAATAAATATCACTACTTTGTGAACCTTGCTCCAGTATATGGTCTTTATAGTTATAGCGTAAGAACTTAAGATCATAAACGACTACTTTTAACTCATTAGGGTCTATATTCTTAAATATTTTTATCTTATTTTGAACACTTAAGAGTTTTTGCATAATTTCGGTATCGACTCTTGACTCTTCGTTTTGTGTTATTTCTAAAAACTCTTCTACATCATCAACGGTATATTTTTGATTCATCTTTTGTAAACCTTTAAGCATTGTTCTAAATATTTATATTCATCAGTATATGGTCGCATCATAGACATTATAAGATTTAAGTAAGACTCAGCATTTAGTGCTTCATCTAACTTTCTTACCTGTAAGTGTTTAATTATATTTTCCGATTTTGTAGCTCTTCTCCATATAAGCCTATCTAAATAAAATATTTTTGTATTTATAATCATTTTAAAATCATTATTTATATTTTTATAGCTTTGGGAAAATATTTTTTCAAAAACTTCAAAATAAATTTTTTTAAGATCTATTAGGTTTTGTTTCATGTGTTTTATCTGTTTAAAATCATCTGATGATTTGTCAGCCCCCTTTTGTAAGTCTAGTATTTCATTTGCATAATCACTCAGGACTGTTGAACTGGGAATGAAAAAATTTTTAAATACATTTTCAAAATGTTGTGTCTTTTCTAAAAAATTTCCATAAGTTTTTTCTATATGTTTAACATCATAACTTGTTTTTTTAATAATTGAAGATGCAAAGTCATGATCCATAACTTCAAATCTAGATAAAAGGAGTGATAAAAAAGGATAAATATGAGTATAGTTGATTTTTGGAGTTATTAGATGATTGTCTTCTATAAAATCTAATTGAGATTCTACTAGAAAAAGCTCTTCATCAAAATACTCATCTATAAAATCATATATTTCATTTTCTACAGTCTCAATATTCATAAAAATGATTATATCACTTATTTAATAAAACTCTATAAAATAAAATTATATAATCGGTGTATAGAAATCAAAGGGATCAAATAAGATGTCATATTTGCCAAACACATTGAACTCTTTTTGGTTATGGAAAGAGGTTTCATCTAAACTAGGTGTAAGTAATCCAGCATACAAATACTGGCGTGATACACAAAATATGAAACTAAACAATAAGTATGTTTTTGTAAAAAAAGCCACCCTTCCAAAAAAGCATGAATATATTGAATCTGTTTTGACTGATCTCTCAGGTCATCTTCCTATTAAGTTTGCATCTGATCAGCTACATGTAAATGAGCATATATTTTCGTATGAGAAGATGAAACTACATAGAGAATTTGAGTATAAATTTGTAGAAGATGTAAAGTTTGTGAATATAAAAAAATTTTTCAGAGAAAACGGTATATATGTTCCAAAAAATTCTATTGTTCAACTTGGAAAAGTTAAAGATTTGGATCTGGCATCATCTAGCTCTTTTTACAGGTTAAAAGATGATTATGGGGTAGTAATTTACGAATGAATAGTTTTTTCATAGAGTTCCGTGATCCGTTATTTGGAGTAATTGTTTTTTTTGTAATCGTTTTTTTGATCACTATATCATCTTATTGGTGGGCAAAATACAAGAGTAAAGAACATACAAAATCATTGGATAATTTTTTAAATGATTTTAAAAAGATACCATCATCCAAAGATATGGAGCAGTTAATCTCAAAGGGTGAGATGAGTGAAAAGTCTTGGTTATTGTTGGCTGCACTTTATTCTAAAAATGGTGATTATGAAAAAAGTATAGAGATATATTCCGAACTTATAAAAATCACTGATAAATCAACTGTAACAGAGATCATGTATCTACTGGGAAAGACCTATTTCAAAGCAGGATTTTTAGAACGTTCCAAAAAAATATTTTTAACTATACTCAAAGATAATCCACGATCTCCAAAAGTATTACATAACCTTCTTTTAGTTTATGAATATATGAAAGATTATAATAGTGCCTTAGAAGTTTTGGAACCTTTGGATGAGTTAAAAACAGATATAGAATTAGATACGCAGTATCTAAAAGCGACAAAAATTATCTATTCTACTAAGCTAGGGGTTGATGAAAAGAGTGAACAGCTATTAGAGATATATAAACAGAGTGGGAATTTAACATATATGATATTTGAATTTCTATTTAGGCACAATCCAAAATTTGCATGGAAAAATTTAGATGCTTCAAAAAGCGAACTATTAACGGATGTGTTTTGGAATTTACAAAGAAAAGATTTAGATTTTGATATAATTTCACAAAATGGTTACTTGCGTGAGCTTTATAGTGCCAGAGGGGACATTAAAGACGTTAGCAAAAGCAGTGTTTTCGAGTTTGATATTTTAATAAACCTAGATAAAAAAGCAAGTGCAACACTGAGTTTTGAATATATCTGTGATAATTGTAAACATGTATACCCTTTTGCTTTTAACAGGTGTGCTAATTGTCACTCAATAGACACATCAAACATAGAGATATCACTTGTAAAAGACTTTAATAGGGAATATTGTGAAGAAAATAACTCTTTTCAGTGATGGAAGTGCTCTTGGAAATCCTGGTCCCGGCGGATATGGCGTAGTTTTACGTTACGGGAATAAAGAAAAAGAACTCTTTGGCGGAGAAGCACATACTACAAATAACAGGATGGAGCTACTTGGAGCTATAGAAGGTCTGCGTGCTCTGAAAGAGCCATGTGAAGTTGAGATTGTATCCGATTCTTCATATGTTGTTAAAGCGATAAACGAATGGCTTGAAGGCTGGATAAAAAAAGATTTTAAAAAAGTTAAAAATATAGATCTTTGGAAAGAGTACATTGAGGTATCAAAACCACATAAAATAAAAGCTACTTGGGTTAGAGGACATAACGGTCATGATGAGAATGAACGTTGTGATCAGCTTGCCCGTGATGAAGCACAGAGACAAAAAGAATTATTGGAGAATAATTAATGTCAAATGATATTAAAAAGTTGGAGAAAGCCCTGGGGTATAAGTTTAAAACCCCAAGGCTTATTACCGAAGCGCTTACACATAAAAGTTATAAACAGCCATATGATAATGAGCGCTTAGAATTCTTAGGTGATGCTGTGCTTGATTTGATTGTTGGGGAGTATCTATATAAAAAATTTCCAAAATCAGATGAGGGTAAACTTTCTAAAATAAGAGCATCATTAGTTAATGAAGACGGTTTTACTAAATTGGCAAAGTATTTAAATCTTGGAGATTATATATACATCTCAAATGCAGAAGAAAAAAACGGCGGAAGAGAAAAAGCATCACTCTTGTCAAATGCATTTGAAGCGGTTATTGGCGCAATCTATCTTGAGTCAGGTTTGGAACAAGCAGAAAAGATTGCTTTAAAACTTTTAGACAAAAATTATAAAAATATAACTTTGGATGACCTATTTAAAGATTTTAAAACATCTTTGCAAGAGATAACTCAAGCTAGGTTTGGAATCATTCCTGAGTATGATGTTATAGCAGCACGTGGACCTGATCATAAAAAAGAGTTTGAAGTAGCTGTTGTTATAAATGATAAAGAGTATGCAAGAGCTATCGGAAAAAGTAAGAAAATAGCTCAACAAGAAGCTGCAAAGGTAGCAGTGAGTATGTTAAAGAAGGAAAAGTAGTGAATAGTTTTGGTGAAAAATTAAGATTTTCAACATTTGGTGAATCACATGGAAAAGCTCTTGGATGTATACTTGATGGAGTACCGGCTGGTTTGAAAATTGATGAAGAGTATATTCAAAGTGAACTAGATCGTAGAAAACCTGGTAAAAGCGAGTTTGAAACGGCAAGAAAAGAGGCTGACAAGATTGAAATACTTAGTGGTGTTTTTGAAGGCTTAAGTACAGGTACACCTATAGCTATGGTTATTTACAATACTAACCAAAAATCTAAAGACTACTCAAATATAAAAGATGTTTTCCGTCCGGGACATGCCGATTTTACATATTTTCATAAATACGGTTTACGTGATTATCGTGGTGGTGGAAGAAGCTCGGCCCGTGAAACAGCAGCTCGTGTAGCTGCCGGTGCAATAGCAAAGCTTATGATTAAAGAGCTTGGCATAGAAGTAAAAAGCGGTATTTGTGAGATAGATGGCATCAAATCTAAAAACTATGACTATAACGCGGCTAAAAAAAGTATTATCTATGCATTGGATGCCGAGATGGAAGAGGCTCAAAAAGAAGCTATATTAAATGCTAAAAATGAACATGATTCTGTAGGTGGTGTTTCACGTGTAGAGATCAGTGGTGTTCCAGTAGGACTTGGTCAGCCGCTTTACTATAAACTTGATGGTGTTTTAGCAGATGCTATGATGGGGATAAATGCTGTAAAAGCAGTTGAAATCGGTGATGGGATTTTATCTGCATCAGCTAAAGGCTCATACAATAACGATGAGATCCGCTCAAATGGATTTGAATCTAATCATGCTGGTGGAATTTTAGGCGGGATCAGTAACGGTGACGATATTATTCTAAATGTACATTTTAAGCCTACACCATCAATTTTTAAAGAACAACACACTATAGATGTGAACAATAACGAATTAGACTTTTCATTAAAGGGCAGACATGATCCATGTGTAGCTATTCGCGGGACGATTGTGTGCGAAGCTATGGCTGCTATTGTAATTGCAGATATGTGTCTTTTAAATATGGGTTCTAATATGGACGGTGTATTAAAATACTATAAAAATTAGAGGGTGTATTTTGGATAAAAAAGATATCGAAAAAAAACTTGAAGATGATCTCAGAAACTACATAAATGATCCCTCTTCTGTAAAACCGTATGCTCAAAGTATGAAAGAATTAGACAAGTGGTTAAGTGAGTTAAAAAAGTAATGAAAATTTTATGTACTGAAACTTATGAACAAGAGTTAAAAAATATACTCAAACCTATGGCAGAATTAAATTTTGAAGATACAAAAAGATTTAAAACATATCTAGACACTATAATTATTAATATACCAACAAAAGTCAGCAAATATAAAAAGTCTATATATTTTTATGATGAAAATGTCAAGGATATCGAGTACGAAAATTTCACAATAATATTTTATAACGATGAATTTAATAAAAATTATGTAATTTTATCGATAAAAGAAAAATAATAAATAATTATACATCTCTTTTAAGCCCCTGAAATAAGCACTTTTAAGAGTTTTATTTTAAAAAATTATCTCTTTAATTAATGTAAATTATATTACAATAAGTGTATCATATAGTAACATTATGTATCACATAAGTATCACGAATAAAGTATGAAAACATATTTCCCTCAGCAAAAAATGATATAATACACACGTTAAATTTCAGTATCTGAAAAAAATGATTGAAATTAAGATAATAAAATTATAAATACGAAGGAGAAAGTATGGATAACAAAAAATCTGAAAAAGATTTAGAAGTATCTAGCAGAAGAGATTTTTTCAAAAAAACTGCTGTAATGTCTGCGGCTGCTCTTGCTGGTACTAGTCTTTCTGCATCATCTACTGCATCAGAAAATGACGATCCTGCTATCATGCATCACCCTAAATGGGGTCAAACTTGGGGTGATCCAATAACTAAAAATCTATACGGAATACCATCTGCTTACGAGCATAATGTAACTAGAAGATATACAAAACTTTTAGCATCTGGTAACTATAGAGCATCAATTGCTGTAACACCGATTCACGAATCAGAAGGTATCATTACTCCAAATGGTCTTTTCTTTTCACGTTCTCACGGTGGTGTGGCTCATGTAGATCCAAACGAATTCCGTTTAATGATTCACGGTTTAGTTGAAAAACCAATTGTTCTTACATTAGATCAATTAAAGCGTTATCCAAGCGTAACACGTACTCACTTTATTGAATGTCCTGCTAATGGTGGACAAGAGTGGCGTGCTCCTCAGTTTAACTCACTTCAATTTTCTAAAGGTTTCATGAGTTGTGCTCAATGGACTGGTGTATACATCAAAACTATCCTTAAAGACTTAGGTATTAAACCTGAAGCTCAATGGATGCTTGCAGAAGGTAGTGATAACTCAGAAATGGGTCGTACAGTACCTATGGATAAAGTTTGGGATGATGCAATGATCGTTTGGGGACAAAATGGTGAAGCTCTTCGTCCTGAACAAGGTTATCCAGTTCGTCTTCTTCTTCCAGGTTGGGAAGGTAACTTATGTGTTAAATGGCTTAAACGTTTAGAATTTTCTAATGAGCCATGGTTCGCAAAAGAGGAGACTTCTAGATATACTGCTCTTAAACCAAGTGGTAAAGCTATCCAACATTTCTATGCAAATGAAGTAAACTCTACTGTTGTTAAACCATCTCCTGAAAAACCATGGACTGATTTAAAAGCAGGTGACGTAGTTGAGATCGAAGGTTTAGCATGGTCTGGTATGGGTACGATTACTAAAGTTGACTTATCATTTGATGGTGGTGACAACTATGTTGAAGCAAGCCTAAAAGGTCTTGTATTACCTAAGTGTTGGACTAGATGGTCTTACCTTTATACTATTCCAAAAGATTTCAAACATACTAACGGTAAACAACTTTTACTTACATCTCGTGCGATGGATGATGCTGGTTATATTCAACCAACAGTTCAGCAAGAGGTTGATGTAATGGGTGTTGAATCAATCTATCATAGAAATGGTATTGAAACTTGGGAAGTAAATGAGAAAGGAGAGGTGAATCATGTTCAAATTAGAAAAAACTAAATTAGTAATCTCTGCTTCAGCAGTAAGTTTAGCTGCTTTATTTGCAGCTGGTTGTATGGGCGGAGCTGCACCAAGCGATGTTGAGTATCCAAAAGGTGCTGATATCGGTGGTGGTGTGATTTACCCGCTTAAAGATGGTATGACTGGTCCTTACTATGTTAATGAGAAAGCATTAGCTAACTCTGTATATCAAGGTCGTGTACCAACTGCTAACGAACTAAAAGCTTGGGATAAAGATATTCAAGCTGGTGGTAAAGGTTTACCAGAAGGTGAAGGTTCAGTTGAAGATGGTGAAGCTATCTACGAAGCAAAATGTGTAATGTGTCACGGTGACTTTGGTTCAGGTGGTGGTGGATATCCAGCACTATCTAAAGGTAATGCTTACGAAGGTTTCAAAACACTTAAAAACAACAGATGGAAAGACCCTGAAGCTGAAGGTCCATCTCGTTTCTTTGGTTCATACTGGCCAGAAGCTAGTACTATGTGGTGGTACATTCAAGATGGTATGCCTCACCCTAAATCTAAAACATTAACTGCTGATGAAACTTATGCTTTAACTGCATATATGTTAGCAATTAATGAATTAAAAGTTGACGGTGAAGTAGTTGATGATGAATTTGTATTAAATAAAGAAAACTTTGCTAAGATTGAACTTCCTAATAGAGATGGTTTTGAACCAAATATTAGAGGTGATAAAGCTTTAGAAGATGTACGTGCATACTATGCTAAACCTGAAAACTTTGGTGCTATCAAAGTTGCTGAGGATGATCGTTGTATGACTAACTGTCAACAAACTGACAGAATAGCTCGTGTACAAAACGGTGGTATTGATGATTTCCATCCGCCAATGGCTACAGAGAGATCTTTACCAACAGTTGAGAAAAAAGCTATTGATGTTAAAAAAGTATATGCAGCTAACTGTGCAATGTGTCACGATAGCTACTTAGCTCCAGGTTCTGCTGAGTGGGCTGGTTATACTGGTAAAGGTATGGATAAGGTTCTTGCAAATGCTATTAAAGGAACACCAGGTGGTATGCCTGCTCGTGGTGGTACTTCTTTAGACGATGCAGATATGAAAAAAATGGTTAACTATATAGTTAGCGGAAAATAATTTAAAAGGATAATATTATGGATAGAAGAAATTTTTTAAGTTTTACACTTGGTTCATTAGCATTAGCAGCAATTCCTGCTAGTGTTAAAGCTGAAGACTTCAGAAAGTTAAAGCCGTCAGTATGGACTGCTCACACTGTTGAAGATGCTATTAAAAATATGTATGGTTCAACTACATTAATCGAAAAAGGTGTTAAGTTAAAAACTCCTGATGTAGCTGCAAACGGTGGGGCTATTCCAGTTGACTTTTCAACTAAGATTCCTGCTAAAACAGTAGCGGTTTTCCAAGATGCAAACCCAGAAGCTGCAGTAATGGTATTTGATGTAACTCCATATGATATGACTGATTATTCAATCAAAATCAAAATGGGTAAACCAGGTACTATCACTATTGTTGTAGAAGGTCAAGACGGTAAGCTTTATGCTGCTAAAAAATCTTTAGATGTTGCAAAAGGTGGATGTGAAGGTTAATCCTTTACGTCTTCTAATTGACATATAATATAGATATTTAAAAGGAAAATTATGAAAGTAAAAGCAAAACTAAAAAAAGGTGTTATCAAAGTTAAAGCTATGGCTAAACACGATATGACAACTTATAACCAAGCTGAGAAAAAAACTGGTAACAAAGATGATGCTAACTTCATCACTCACATTACTGGTACAATTAATGGTAAGACTGTTATCGACATGTCTACAAGCCAATTCTTATCTAAAAACCCAATTTTTAAATTCAAACTAAAAGGTGATGAGTTTAAAGCTGGTGATAAACTAGTTATGACTTGGACAGACCGTAAAGGTAATACTGATAGCGGTAAAGGTAAACTTAAATAATTTAATTTACTAAAACGTGCAATAAGGGTTCTATAGTGTTTCAAATATTTAGATATACCCTTATTGTATCTCTGCTTCAATTGTCTCTGCATGCTGGAGATATAAATCTCGATAAACTAATTAACACTGCTAATAAAGAAAAAAAACATCTACTTGTATGGCTACATAAAACTGATTGTGGCTATTGTGAGAGAATGAAAGAATTTACAATTAATGATGATGATATAAAATCTATAATCAAACAAAAGTTTATATTTGCAGATATAAATGTATATAAAAAGAAGAATGTAAAATATAAAGATTTTATTGGTAGTGCTAAAGAGTTTGCTATATATATGGGAAATGACTTTTACCCCACTTCACTGTTTTTTGATGAAGAGGGAGAAGTTGTTGAAGAGACTGTAGGTTATGTAGATGAAACAGCTTTTAAAAAAATTTTAGAATATATAAGTTCTAAATCATATAAAGAATAAGGAAACTAATGCTTAAAGGTAGTGTATTAGGACTGTTTAAGTCTATCAAGGGTGAAGATGGCAGAATAAGCTTTGAAGAGCTTTGTTTAGATGAAAATGGTATTATCGGGGATAAATACTATGGAAAAAAAATTGATAGATCAATTCTTATAACTTCTAAGTCAAGTTATGACTTGGCTAAAGATAAAGCTACAGAGATCCCTTTTGGCTACTTAGGTGAAAATATAGTTATAGATATAAACCCATACAGCATGAAACCAGGTGAAAAAATTGAGATGGGCGAAGTTGTACTTGAGATTACTAATAACTGTACTATATGTAATTCTCTAGGAAAAGTTGATAGTTCACTACCTGAACTTTTAGCAAATGATAGAGGAATATTTGCTAAAACGATCAAAGGTGGGTACATTAGAAAAGGTGATATTGTAAAATTTTAAAATATCAAAGATTTTAATACAAAAGTGATTAAAATGTGATATTATTTGCTACTTAATTTAATTCTCGAAAAGGACAAAGAATGAAAAAAGTGTATAGCGTAGTAATTGCAACTGTTATATCAGTGTTTTTTACAGCATGTATGGGAGAAGCTAAACCTGCTGAGTTTAAAGCTGATACTCCTCAAAGTGTTCAAATTATTTCTGTTAAAAATGTAGACGGTAAAATTACTCCAAAAACAATAGGTGCTGCTTTTGAAGCAACTGGTCTTAAAATGGGTGGAAACAATAATATGAACAGCCCGTTCAAATTAAGATTCAACAAGACTCATTATGAAACTTATCACTTAGCAATGTTCCGTGATAATGAACTAAGTAAGAAAATTGTTCTTAAATCTCCTCAATTTGGTAGACTAGTGCCATTAACTATGTCAATCTGGTCAGAAGGTGATACTATGAACATTGCTTGTTTAACACTAAATGGTTTAGCAAGAACTTCAGGTCTTCCTACAACTGATCCAGACTTAGTAGCATATGCTGCAAAAATTACAAAAGCACTAAAAGCTGCTTTACCAGGTGGTGAGTTTAAACAATTAAACCACAAAGTTTTAGAGCCAAAAGCTACATATGAATTAACTTTCACAGCTGAGTTAGATGAAGATACTGATCTTGAAGAGTGGAGAGAAGATTTTGAGGCAGAGTTTGAAGGTGAGATGGAGCCTGTTGGATTTATGCTTCCAAACTATACAAATATGAATGAAGAGCTTTTTGAAGAAGCTGGTATTGAAGATTTTGATTTTTACATCACTTATTCAATTTGTAAATTTGACGTAATTTTCCCTGTATCTAAAGAGACTCCTGAAGCTGGTGCTTATGCTCCATGTTCAATGTATGTTTATAAGAAAAAAGGTGATAACACAGTTCACATTGGTTACTTAGGTGTTGATAACTGGATCAAAACTTTAGATATTACTGACAAAGAATCTATTGCTAAACTAAAAGAAGCAGAAGGTTTAATTAATAATATCCTTAAAGGTATTACAGAGTAATACTAAAGAGAGTAAGCTTTTAAAGCTTACTTCTTATCCATCGCATTTCTTGCACTCTTAAGTGCACTTCCAAGAGCTTCTTTAGCAATTCCCCAAGCTTGAATACCCATAGCCTTAGCCTCTTTTGCTTTTTCACTTTTTAAAGCAGTATCAGCTTTTTTAACAGCCGTTTTTGTGAAATTAGATACTTTAGTTCTTATAACATTCGCAGTCTCTTTAGAAATAGTTACAAGTTCTTCCAAGTCTAAATGCATTTTTTGATTTAGCTCAACTAGAAGTTTTTTTATCTCTTCACTTGATTCATTTGCTTGAGTTTGAACAACCTGAACAAATAGAGTATCTGTCTGGTTTAGATCTTCCATAATATTGTCATAGTCCTCTATTAGAATATGTTTTGCTTCTAGAGGCATATATGCGATTCTTGCTTTGAATCTTTCAATAGAGTGTAAAAGACCGCTTCTCATCCCTTTGAGAGTAGGTTTTAAAATTGTTTGTGCGTTATTTGGACTAGCTTCAGATATTTCTATAGCCGAGCTTAAAATAGTAGATAAAATTTTTCTAGTGCGTATAGTGCTAAGTGAACCTTCTTTAATAGCCTCGTATGTTATCTCTTTTATAACCTCTTCAATGTCTTCACTAGCTTCTGAGTCTTTTGAGCGCTCTAGTGTAGTAATAATAGCAGATTCTACAGTCTCATTTAAAATATCAAAAATGTCAATTGACTGTAGTTTAATCTGGTGAAGTTTTGCAAGTGTATTTGAATCTTCATTATTCATAGTAGATTCAATAGCATTAAACACTTCATATTTTATCTGTTGAAGGTCTTCTCTTTTTTTATGAAGTTTAGATTCAATAGCTTCTTTTTTTGCAATTAAATCTTCTAGTTCATTATGAATTTTTTCACATTCGATATCCAGTATGGTATTGGATACAGATTTCATCTCATGGAGATTTAGCTCATTAAGATCGTAATTTAGAGTGTTTTGACTCTCATCTATAGCGTATGTAACTCTTTTGGTAACTGAGTGGTAATTATTATCGTATAGCTTTGTTATTTTCTCAATTATTTTTTCTAAATCCATAACGAATCCTTTATTTTTTGTTTATAACACCATCTTTATATTTTGATGTGCTTTAAGTGCTTCGTATATAAAGTTTCTATCATCTTCATTATGCACTAAAAGCTCTAAATTCATACTTACATACTTTCCTGTTTTACTTTCATTTGAATGCTTAAGTTTATGTTCACGTTCTAATATAACATCGTGAATAGCTTTTTGGATCTGCTCTTTTGAAAGAGAGATCAGTTTATATTTCCAGTTAACCGGATATTCAAGCTCAAGTTTTTGTTTGCTATCGTTTAAAATCACCACTTTTTCCTCCTGATTTTTCTTCAAGTTGAACATTACGTATGATCATCCCTTTATCTATAGCTTTAACCATATCGTATATTGTTAAAAGCCCAATACTAGTACCTGTAAGTGCTTCCATCTCAACACCTGTCTGACCTGTAAGTTTTGCAGTAACTATCAGTTTAAAGCCTGGCAGTTCCGGAATCTCTTCTACATCACAATTGATACCGCTTAGGTTAAGAGGATGACACATAGGGATAAGATCACTTGTTTTTTTAGTGCCCATTATTGCTGCGATCACCGCAGTTTGAAGAACTGGACCTTTTTTTGTTTTCTCAGTAACTATAGCATCGTAGGCATCTTGACTCATCTCTATGATACCGCTTGCTACTGCAACGCGTGTTGTTTGATTTTTATCTGACACATCGACCATTTTTGGTCTTTGATTTTCATCTAGGTGTGTTAAATTCATTATATATCTTTATATAGTTTTTTATAATTATAGCTATATTTTTATAACAGCTATTGAATTAGGTTTAGTGCTTGTTTATACTCTTGTTGATTGTTAAGGTTCAAAAAGAGTTTTTCCTCTTTAAAATCTACATAGGTTACATTGGAGTTTTTAAGTAAAAATCCAAGTTTATGGTTATCTGTTTCAAGCATCTTTTTTAACTCATCAAGTAGGCTTTTGTGATAGATTCCGCACATAGGTTGAAGTTTTGAATCTAAGGTAGCTATCGTAGCATCAGAATCATCTTTATCTATATCTATTATTGCAGAGATTATGTCTGAATCTATAAAAGGGGTATCTACACTAATAGCAAAGAATTTTTCGCATTGCAGTGTCTCAAACACAGCTATAAAACCTGCTGTCGGAGCGAAAGTATTATCTGATTTTACATCTTCTATAAACTCTGCAGAAAAATCAAACTTGTCTTTTGTTTTACAAGAGATATAAACATTTTTAAAAAGTTTTTGGAGTTTGTTTAGTTGATACTGTGTAAGAGTGTCAAAACCGCCAAAGGGTAGAAGAGCTTTATCCTCTCCCATGCGGCTTGATTTGCCACCTGCAAAGATGACACAAGGGATGTCAAACATTATCTAGGGTCTGTTATATAACCCGTAATAGCTGAAGCTGCCGCAACTGCAGAGTTTGCTAAGTATACTTTTGAACTTCTACTTCCCATACGTCCAACGAAGTTACGGTTAGTAGTTGAAATTGCTACTTCGTTGTCACCTAAAATACCCATATATCCACCAAGACATGCACCACAAGTAGGATTCGAAACAACCCCGCCAGCATCAACTATGATATCGATATATCCAAGTTTTGTAGCTTCGCGTAAGATCTTTTGAGTACCAGGAGTTACGATCAGACGAACATCTTCATGAACTCTTTTTCCATCTAAAATTTCAGATGCTACTTTTAGATCTTCTAAACGTCCATTCGTACAAGAACCTATAAATGCCTGATCAACTTTTATATGATCTTTTACAGCTTGGTTAACTGAATGACCATTTGATGGTAAGAATGGGTACGCAATAACCGGATCAAGATTAGCTACATCAATCTCTAAAGTTTGAACATACTCAGCATCTTCATCAGAGTAGTGGATCTTAGGCTCACGTGCTAGTTCTCTCTCATCCAAAAATGCTTTTGTTTTATCATCATAAGCTACAATCCCGTTTTTTGCACCAGCTTCAATAGCCATGTTACACATTGCAAATCTGTCATCCATACTTAAGTGCTCAATCGTGCTACCAACAAACTCTAAAGTTCTATAAAGTGCACCATCAACTCCGATCATACGGATAACTTCTAAGATAATATCTTTACCAGTAGTGAATTTACCAGGTTTACCGCTAAGAACTACTTTGATAGATTCAGGAACTTTGAACCAGTTACCACCTGTGATCATAGCAAATGCTAAGTCAGTTGAACCCATACCGGTTGAGAATGCGCCAAGTGCACCGTGAGTACAAGTGTGGCTGTCTGCACCGATGATTACATCACCAGGAACTACAAGACCTTTTTCAGGTAAAAGTGCGTGCTCAATACCCATGTCTTTTTCATCAAAAAAGTTTTTTAGTTTATGTTTTTTAGCAAAATCACGGCTGATTCTTGCTTGGTTTGCACTAGCTATATCTTTTGCAGGGATAAAGTGATCTAGAACGATTGAAAATCCATCAGGATTTGCTAATTTTTCTGCACCGCTATCTTCAAAAGCTTTTATCGATATAGGAGTAGTGATATCGTTTCCAATAACCATGTCGATCGGCGAGCGTACTATCTCACCAGCATAAACTTCACGTCCAACATGCTCGGAAAATATTTTTTCAGTTATAGTTTGACCCATAAGAATAACCTTTAATAGTTAAATAATTTCGGAATTATACCATTTAAGACTTGAAGTTTTTGTGAAACGATTAAGCTAAGTGTTTTGTGAACTCTTCAAAAGGCATTGGTTTACCGTAAAGATAACCTTGTCCGTAGTGACAACCGTGCATTTTTAGCCAATCTGACTGCGTTTGTGTTTCAACACCTTCTGCTACAACCTTTAGACCTAAGTTGTTTGAAAATGAGATTATGGATTTTACAATAACCTCTTGTTTTTTATCTTCTAAGTTCATTATAAATGAGCGATCAATTTTAAGAACATCTATATTCATCTGGCTCAGGTATGAAAAAGATGAATAACCTGTTCCAAAATCATCCAGACTGACAGATATTCCTAACTTTTTAATCTCTTCAAGATGTTTTGTAGCAATATCAATATTTTCTATTAAAGCGCCCTCTGTTAACTCTATTTCAATATATTTTGCCATATTGCTTTGTTCTATAGTATTTAGTATATTTTTCATATATCTAATATCTGAGAATGTATGACCTGATATATTAACAGCCAAATAAAAATCATTAAATCCTAGGGAGTGTATTTCTCTAACTCTTTCTATGGCTTTTTCCATAACCCATTGGTCTATTTTTTTAATTAGATTACTCTCTTCGGCAATATATATAAAAGTATCAGGTGGAATTATCTCCCCATCTTTTATCCATCTAAGCAGTACTTCGGCAGCATAAATTTTTGCAGTGCTGAAATTAACTTTTGGTTGGAAATAAAGTTCAAGTTCATCTTTCTCTATAGCTTCTCTTAGTCTCTTTTCAACCGTTAGTTTAGACTGCAGGTTTTCTTCTAGATCTTTGGTATAGTAAAAAGTTTTGTTTTTGCCCTTGTCTTTTGCACTATACATTGCCAAATCAGCTTTTCTAAGCAAGGAAAGAGCACTAGAGTCATCTTTCTCATAATAAACTATACCGGCACTTACAGTTGTGTACAATTCTTTATTGTCTATTACAAAAGGCTCAATGAAAATATTGTGAAGTTTATCTATAAAAATATTGGTATGTATTTGATTTGTTGATGGAGCTAACAATATAACAAACTCATCACCGCCTATTCTGGCAACGAAGTCTGATTCATTTTTTATTGATTTAATGCGTTTAGCAACATTAACTAAGAGTTTGTCTCCTAAGCTATGTCCCATAGAATCGTTTATCTCTTTAAAATTGTCTAAATCTATAAATACAAGCGCAAAAGTTTTATCCTCTTTTTTTGACTCATTTATAGCTTTTTCTATTTTATTTAGTATCTCACTTCTGCTAAAAAGACCTGTTAAACTGTCATGTGTTGCTAAATATTTTAGTTTTTCCTGATTTTGTTTATCTAGAGTTATATCTGAAAACACACTTACGTAGTTATGTGAATTTTCATCTTTTAGTTTCATAATTGTAAGGTGTTCATTAACCTCTTTACCGTTTTTCCTTTTATTTACGATCTCACCTTGCCAGATATTCTTTGATTCTATATCATCCCACATTTTTTCGTAAAATTCTTTATTGTGTTTTTTAGACTGAAGAACCCTTGGTGTTTCACCTAAAGCCTCATCTTTAGAATACCCTGTAATTTCGCTAAAGGCCTTGTTGACATTTAAAATCTTTTCTTCAGAATCGGTAATCACCATACCCTCTTTAGAGTTATTAAATATCTTTTCAAATATCTCAATATCTTTTGTACGTTTTTTTACCTCTTTTTCTAAATTGTTTACGTATTTTTTATTTGCACGAATCATAGGTATGATGATAAAGATAGCTTCCAGTATAAGCGTAAGTATAGTCCCTATATAGATATATAGTTCACGCTCTTTTGCATGGACAACAATTTGATCATACTCTTGCTCAAACATTTTTACGGCTTTATCAAGGTTTTTTAATAATGCAAAGCTATTGTTGGTTATAAGAATGATGTTTTTATCATTTCTGTCTGCTAAAAAAGTATCTAATAAATTAAAATAATTTTTTACCTGAGAATCAAGGCCGTTTTCTTTAAAATAATATTCTTTGATTTTTTCTGAAGTCAGATTTGAAGTAATAAAAGAGTGATCAGCTTTCATTATTCCAATCAACTCTTTGAGTCTCTCTATACCTGTCCCGGTCTCTTCTATCATATGTACATGCAGGGTTGTTTTTTGGGATAGCATTCTCTGTTTCCCACTCAAGTTTATAAGTTTACCAAACTTTTTTTGTGAGTCGATAAGTGAATGCATAGTATAAAATGCAAAACTTGCCCATAATACTAAGATTGCAAAAGCAAGCACATAAGATGCTGATTGAGATAATCTTCTTACCATACGATTATTATACTCCAATAAAAGTTACTTATGTGTTAAAAAAAATTAAATCTCGTATTTTAATGCTTTTTTTGTAAATTCCGTTGAGCAAAAAAAGATTGCTACAAATATTGGATTTATAGATGCATAACCATCTTCTACCTTGTCAAAAACTTTAAAAGTGAATCCATCACCGCTGTTTGCTTTAACTACAAACTCTATAGGTGCTAAAGTTTTTATCATATTTAATATTTTTTTTGCCGTTTTTGAATTGTCTGTGTCTAATATATTGAAGTTATAACCTTCAGAGCTTTTGTGTGAACGGATAACATCTTCAAGAGTATCAAACTTATCTTTAAACACTATTTTATTCCACTCTATTTGTGCTTCTTTAGATTTTACTTTTTTTTCTGAAAGTATAAGAGCATTTGGTTTTTTCTCTTTAAGCGATTCGATAAGCGATAATAAAATATTTACACCTCCGACACTTTGGCTTGCTTTTGTCATAAAAAGGTGTATGTATGCTTTTGCTTCATCATCATGGTTATTAAAATTGCACATTTATGTAGTTTATCCTTATGGGTGTTTAGTTTTTAATCTATTGTAGTATAAGAATTTTACAGAGTTTTGGCATAATAAATTATAAATTATAAATTTAAGTTTAAATGATCTAGCAGATCAGTTTTACTTAAGCGTATCGTAATAACAAAAGCATTATCATGTCAAAATTAAAAGAGGACAAAATTAGTCCGATTAATTTCTAATCAAGAAAACAGAGAAATTTTGAACATTAAATTGCTAAATTTTTACTGTAAAGGAAAAAGATGCAAGTATATTTAGATAATAACGCTACTACAATGTGTGATCCATTAGTAGTTAAAGAGATGTTACCTTATTTTAGTGAGTTATACGGAAACCCTAACTCACTTCATAAATTTGGTACGGCTACGCATCCTGGTATAAGAAAAGCTATGGATCAGGTTTATACTGCATTAAATGCAGGTGATAACGATGATATAGTTTTTACTTCATGTGCCACAGAGTCTAATAACTGGGTTTTAAAGTCTGTTTACCACGATCTAATTCAGCATGGTGAGAAGAACCATATCATAACAACAGAGGTTGAACACCCGTCAGTTTTAGCTACATGTAAAGCTTTAGAAGATGATGGTGTAAAAGTTACATACCTTCCGGTAAATCATGAGGGTATTGTTGATGCAGATACGGTAAGAAGCTTTATAACTGATAGGACAGCACTAGTTTCAGTTATGTGGGCATCTAATGAGACAGGTTCAATTTTCCCAATTAAAGAGATAAGTGAAGTGTGTCAGGAAAAAGGTGTACTTTTTCACTCAGATGCAGTACAGGCAGTAGGTAAAATACCAGTTGATCTGCAAGATGTAAAAGTTGATTTTGTATCTATGAGTGCGCACAAGTTTCACGGACCAAAAGGTATTGGAGCTTTATATATAAGAAACTCACGCAGACTAAGCCCGCTGTTAAATGGTGGAGAGCATATGGGTGGACGCAGAAGTGGTACACTGAATGTTCCATACATAGTTGGTATGGGTAAAGCGATGGAGCTAGCTACTACTAACATCGAAGAGAAGATGGCTTCAATTAGAGCAAAAAGAGACAGACTTGAAGATGCACTACTTGAACTTGAGAGTACTTTTGTTGTTGGTGACAGAGAAAAGCGTACACCAAATACTATCCTTATCTCGATCAGAGGTGTTGAGGGTGAAGGTATGCTTTGGGACTTAAATAATGGTCAAATTGGAGCTTCAACAGGAAGTGCTTGTGCATCAGAAGATCTAGAAGCAAATACTGTTATGCTTGCTATTGGAGCTGATAATGAACTGGCTCATACTGGTATTAGACTAAGTCTTTCACGTTTTACTACAGATGAAGAGGTTGATTACACTATAGAGCATTTTAAAAATGCAGTTGCAAGATTAAGAGGGATTTCGTCTTCATTTGCAAAACAAAAGCCGACTGAGGGCGGTGACGTTAAAGAGTGTGAATTACATCACCACTAATATAAAGAAATAAATTAAAGGAAAAAAATTATGGCAAGAGCAGATCTATTTGGTGAGTCACTTTGGGATGCATATTCAAACAAAGTAACTACACTTATGAACAACCCTCAGCATCAGGGTGAAATTTTTCAAGAAGATGTTGATAAACGCGGAAATAAACTTATAGTTGCAGATTTTGGAGCTGAGAGTTGTGGTGATGCCGTAAGACTTTACTGGGAAGTTGATCCAAAAACAGACAAGATTATAGATTCTAAATTTAAATCTTTCGGTTGCGGTACTGCTATCGCTTCAAGTGATGTTATGACTGAGCTTTGTATCGGTAAAACAGTACAAGAAGCTGTAAAAATTACAAACATTGATGTTGAGATGGCACTTCGTGATACTCCTGATGTTCCTGCTGTTCCGCCTCAAAAAATGCACTGTTCGGTTATGGCTTACGATGTAATTAAAAAAGCAGCAGGTATGTATCTTGGTGTAGACTCTGAGAGTTTTGAAGAAGAGATCATCATTTGTGAATGTGCAAGGGTATCTCTTAAAACTGTTCAAGAGGTTATTAAACTTAATGATCTTACTACTGTTGAGCAGATAACTGACTATACAAAAGCTGGTGGTTTTTGTAAATCATGTATTAAACCAGGTGGACATGAGGCAAAAGATTACTACTTAGTAGATATATTAGCAGATGTACGCCGTGAGATGGATGAAGAGAAAATGAAAGCTGCTGCTGATGCAGGGACAAGCGGTGATTTTGAAACTATGACACTTGTTCAGCAGATCAAAGCGATCGATGCAGTTATTGATGAGAGTGTACGTCAGTTTCTAGTTATGGACGGCGGTAATATGGAAGTTATCGATATTAAAGCAAATGATGAACATATAGACGTATATATTCGCTATCTTGGTGCATGTAACGGTTGTTCAAGTTCAACTACAGGTACACTGTATGCGATCGAATCAACTCTAAAAGAGAAGCTTTCTCAAAAAATAAGAGTACTTCCAATCTAATTATGATTGAGTATGTTAAGCTTGGTGCAACACTCTTTGTACCAAGTACCCATAAAAATCTCCAACAAATTTTAACTCAAGAAAAATATCCAAATTTAAAAAGTATAGTTATTGATGCAGAAGACGGGATCAGTGAAGATGATCTTTTATATGCAAAACAAATCATAAAAGATACACTTAAAAACTATCAAAAAAATTCTCTTTCGGTATTTATACGCCCAAATGATCCAAACACTTTAAAAGAGTTTCTTTCATATAAAAATATAGATAAAGTTGATGGTTTTATACTTCCGAAATTTTCACTAGACAATGCAGATCAATACTTAGATCTTCTAAAAAACACTAAACACAATTTTATGCCTTCCATTGAAGGAAAAGAATTATTTGAAACAGATGATCTCAAAGTACTGAGAAAAAAAATAACAGAATATAAAGATCGTGTAATACTGATTCGTTTTGGACTAGAAGATATGCTTAGACAGCTTGGAATGAAACGAACTTGTGAATATAGTATATTTGACTATGCCGTTTGTTCATCAGTAATAGGCAACTTCCTTTGTGTATTTAAAAGTAAAGGATTTGCAGTTAGCGGAGGAGTGTATCCTTGTTTTAAAGATAAAGATGGATTTATAAAAGATCTAAAACGAGATCTTAAAGAGGGGCTTTTTACAAAGACTGTCATACACCCATCACAGATAGATTTAGTACATGAGATATATAAGGTAACTAAAGAGGAGTATAAAGATGCTAAAAGCCTTCTAGAGGCTTCAGATGCAGTTATAAACCTTGGTGGTGCAATGGGTGAAGTTAAAACAATGAGCCCTTATGCAAAAGAGATAATTCAAAGGGCTGATGTATACGGAGTCTTATGAAAATATTTTTTTCATAGTTTTAAAAAATATTTTAAAAATACCGCTATTACCTACGACTTTATTTATAAACTC
Source organism: Sulfurimonas sp. (assembly GCF_041583195.1). Taxonomy (NCBI): domain Bacteria; kingdom Pseudomonadati; phylum Campylobacterota; class Epsilonproteobacteria; order Campylobacterales; family Sulfurimonadaceae; genus Sulfurimonas; species Sulfurimonas sp. Next base: position 56,114 of record NZ_JBFHGL010000012.1, on the reverse strand, counting down.
ATCATATGTAACGTTGTTTTCTTCTAGGTATCCTCTTAAGTATTTTTCACTTGCTTCCATACCGCCGTCTTTTTCTATCTCAATAAGTTTTGCATATATCGGAATCATAGTATCAATAGCTTTTTGAGGTGCAGCTTTTCTGAATGCGGTGTGGGATATGATCTCATCACTCATCGTATCGCGCTTTGGTTCAAACTCTGTAACAACCCAGTAGTGGTCACCGCTTTTAGCCATGTTTTTTACTACGGCTAAAATATTTCTACCTTTTTGAATGCGATCCCACATCATTTTAAAAACAATTTTCGGCATATCCGGATGTCGTACTATTGAATGAGGTTTCCCTATAAGTTCTGTTTCACTGTATCCCGCTACTTCTACGAAATAGTCGTTTCCATACTCTATAATACCTTTGGTATCAGTTTTTGAAACAATATATCTTTTAGGATCTAATTTAATCTCATTGTTGGTAGGTGTTGGCATTCGAATTCCTCTATATTTATTTATGTTACACAAAATTAATGTTTTTATGTAATAATTATATATATGATATAAAATTTTTTTTTAAAGTTTATTAAAGATGAATAAAAATGAAACATTGGAAGCGATACTTGTAGCAAAAAAATCCCACTTAGATAGAATGGATAAAGTTAACAGACGCATAAATGGAAATTTTGAAGATGCATTACTACTTATATCACGAACGGAATGTGGTTTTGGTACATGGTTTTACGGCGATAAAAGGCTTAAAAGTATGCTGGGTACTCAGTTTTTTGAAAATCTAGAAAACTTGCATTCAAAATGGCATCTGGAGTATCATAAAATATATGAAATATTTTATGAACATGAGAATAAAAAAGGCCTTTTATCAAAGTTGGTAGGTAATAAAAAAATATCACAAATGGAGTTAGATAAAGCAAAACTGTATTTTAGTGAATTACAAACAACTACAAATGAGCTTATAAAGGTAATAGACGCATCTCATAGGCGTCTAAATGCTCTAAACGAGTCGTACTTTACTTAACGCTCAAGTGCTTCTGTAGCACGTCCCTGAATTATATGAATATCTTTTTTCTCTAATTCTTTTAAAGTATCCATATTCATAACTCCCGTAGCGATAAGTTCAATCCCTACAGAGTCTGTAATAAGTCTAAGCGCAGATAAGCTTTGTTCACTTTGATTTATATAGTAATCAGCTTCACCTTTTATATATGCAGGGCGCAAGTCTTGTAAATACTTATAATCACTGCTCTCACCGATAAACTCAAATACAGCCATTTCAAAACCGTATTTTTCAAGTAGTTCTTTGTATAGTTTTATTGATTCTGAATTTTGAGCTATTAATTTATCAGGCATCTCAATAATTAGTTTAAACGGAAGATTTGAAGCGTATTTAGAAAATAGTTCAACCATATGATCATATGTATCTTTTGGATATAAAAAGTCATAAGGAAGTCTAAGCGAACAAGTAGAACCTTTAAGTCTCATATCCGGTTGTGTAAACATCATACTCATGATTTTTTTATATATATCATTTCCTAAACCTGCTTGATTTGCCGGAGCCATAAACTGACCGAAATAGTAAGTTTTTCCATCGGAATTCATTGAGATACTAAGAGCATTATGGACATCTTTTTTTGTTTTAGCATCAACTGCTTTATAAGATAAAAATTCAAAGCCGTTGTCTTCTATAGCTTTATGGATGATCTCGCGCCATGCATCTTTACCCATAACTTCTGTAGCATCTTCAGCATGCTCTAAATGGATCTTAGAATCGTTAAATTTTGCTTTTGCCAGAGCGTTATCAGATAAAGATAGAAGTTGACCAGTGTTTTGTGTATAGTTATACTCGTAAAGTCCTATTGAGATATAAGTTTCTGCCGTATCAAGCCCTGCATCTTCTATAGCTTCATTAACAGAGGCACTTATACCCTGAGCTAAGTCTAAACCGTCTTCACTTTCACAATCAGGTAAAAGTATAGAAAACTCCGTACCGTTCATACGAGCTACAATTGAGTTAAAGTAGTTATTGGCATGAGCCTTAAAAATATCAGCCATAGAGATAAAGAGTGCATCCACATCTCTGTGTCCTATTTTTTCATTTGCTTCTACTACACCAGAGAGTGCGATCATCATATGGATTCCACCTTTTGATGAAGCATCTATTTTTAAATATTCAGGCAGTTTGTCTATAAGGTATTTTCTGTTTCTTAATTTTGTCGCAGGGTCTATATATTCTAACTCTTTTTGACGCTTTAGCTCTTCATTACCCTTATCAAACATAACTTTAACTTTGTGAACCATAGTGTTCATTCCAACCACAACATCTTTAAACTCTTTTGTTTTTGGGATATTAGTTTGTGTAATAAACTCGTTTCTAGAAACAGCCTCAGCTTGTAGTTGAACTTGTTTTAATGGTTTTAGCACAGCGTGTATAAGCAGGTTTAAAATTACTAAACCGATAGTAGCTAAAATAATAAAAGATATTAGAAGGCTTTTAAGAACAGAATAGAGTTGAACCTGAGCGTAAGATACGTCGCTTTGTACATATAAAATACCGATAGGACTCCATCCTGCAGAAACATTTGCACTTGCAACAGGAGCTTTTATGTTTATAAGATTAACGAACCACTCAGGAATATCAATAGCTCTTATATCACCCTCGCGTTTAAACAAAACACTGCCATCAATATCTTCTAAAGATATAAACTGATAATTACCACTGTCAAAGTTCGCATTTATCATAGTAGACATCATAGTGATATCACCGTTTGCACTTCCAAGTGACAAACTAAGTGAGCTAGCCGTATTTTTTGCATCTTCAAACAATCTTTTTTGCACGCTGTCATTAGCACTTTGAAAATTTAGAACTAAAACAGTCGATAGTAGGATAATTAAAAAGACCGATAACATCATTGCTATTTGTTTGAAGAGTGTCATACGCTAGTCCTGGTAAATTTTTTATATATTAGAAGTCATTTTATCAACATCTTGCTTAATAGTGTTTGATAATCAGTTTTTATTTAAAACAACGACACCGTCTATATTTACGTTTTCATCTACACACATTGTAAAGCCAAGTAAACAAGGCATGTCGATCTTATAGTCTTCAACATTGATCTGTGTTTTTGCATCAATACTGACTGTACTATCATCTTGTGTGATCTTTGCATTAAAATCAAGTGGTCTTATGACACCATGAAGCTCAAGCTCACCTTTTAATACATAAGTATCAGGAGATTCTGTAGCTTCAACACCGTTGATTGTATAGTTGCTCATCGCAAATTTTTCACTCTCTAGTGTTTCATGCATATTTTCATCTCTATCTGCATTTTCGCTTTTAAACTTAGCCATCTCTACGCTTATAGTCCCGCGAATAGATTTAAGATCATCACCGTCCATTGATAACTTAGCATTTATTGAATCAAATTTTGGATCAACTTTAGAGTCTCCAAGAACACCTGTTAATGCTGATACAGAACCGCTTTTTACTTGTAGATCTCCTGCAATTAGAGAGGCTCCAAGCAACATTGAAAAAATTAAAAACTTCATGGTATATCCTTTTGAATGAGAATTTATTATTATAGCACTAATGTAGTAACCCAGATAGTGCAAGTGCCAAACCACTTCCGGATGCTATCCATCCTACAAATACCATAACTAAAGACAACTCTTTTAGACTGGTTAGTTTTGTAAGGGATGTAAAGATAATAACATTGTAATAAGAGATCACAAACGGGTAAACTATAGCTAGAATTAGTGGTACCTCTAAATAAGACAATGTATAGCTTATAGTGAATAGTAGAAATATAATAAGATGTTGCCACTTCTCTTTAATTTTGACAAAGTATGCAGCTACAAGACCCAGGAGATGAAAAAACATAATTGTATATGTATATTTATCCCAAATATTTATATAATCATGCCTTGATAGAGTCTCAAACAGGTTTGAATCAAGTAAGATCCACAATACCAACGGTACAAAAGTCGCAATTTTATAGTGTGTTTCAGCTACTTTTTCAATTTCAAAATTTCTAAGTGTCAGAGCACTAATTAGCACAATAGCTGAAAAAATAATCGCCAAAGTCATCCTGTCTTCTGCAATAGATGTAAAGTTATATGTTCCAATCATATAAGCTATAGCAAGTGCGAAAAAGAGTTCACGCTGTTGATGCTGTTTAAAAAGATATATACCAAGTGGAGCCATCATACCTATTGATAAGCCAAGTAAAAAAAGTGTAAAAGGGTTATAAAACGGATAGAAAAATGATAAAACAAGCTGGAAACTCAGGGCTATTATAATCTTATGTATTGGATTGTTTAATTTACCCCAATCTATACCGGCAATTATAGTTCCGGATACTCCACCTATAAAAAGTGGAGATAGAGCTACTAAGTCTGAGTGAAAATGCTCCGTTATACCGGTTTGAACGATCAAAAGATAAAAACTAAGTTCAAATCCTAAAAGTAAAGTAAGTGCTATAGAGTTTATCATCTGTTTTTGATCCATAACATATAGATAAGTGCATATGAGAGATCATAAAATCCTACAAGTAGGGCTAATGCATCTAAACTAGAGATATAAAAAAGCGAGAAAAATATTGTCCCTGTAATTATACGTGCGTGAGATGTCATATCACCTAGAAAGTGAGAGTGTTTTGTTGCTCCAATTAGATGCAGGATTCCTACAAAGCCCATAAAACCAAATACTAAGTAATAATGTGGCGAAAAGCTAAACCCTAAAAATTCAAACAATTGAGGTGCAAAAAGAATAAGTATAACTGCACCAAGCCCGTCAGATGCAAAACCACCTAGATGGTAAAACTGTAGTAGATCCGGTTTTATTAGAGATAATTTTTTATATATAAAGTATAAAATAGCTCCAAGTGCCAAAATTCCGGCAGATAATCTTAGCCACCAAAAAGTATCAATAGAGATATCCATAAAACCTGCTTGTGCAAAACCTGAAATACTAAGTGGGAAAAAGATCAGAGCTATTACATAACTCCAGGCATGTATAAGTTTTTTAGGAAATTTGTAAAAATAGCTGATTATACTTAAAGACATAAAAAATATTCCAAGACCTATGGCAACGTGTGCATGAGCTACAATTAGATCATTTCTGTGAAACAACCATCTTAGCTCAGGTACAAACAGAATATTGCCTTCGATCATTACAAACAAAAACGCCCAGATTGATATGATGAGGTATGGATGTGATTTTAGACTTAGTTTTGCATCTTTATACCATATATATAAAATAGGTGCATAGAAAAATGTCAGCCACTGAAAAAACCACTCTTGGTTATATGAAAGTTCACCTATGAAAATTCTATGTGCAACAGAAGCTATATAGCCTACTAGAGGAATTATCCATAGTATGTGCAGTCTTGGTTTTATCTCATCGTTAGAATGAAGCTTAATCATAAGATAAAAGAGTGGAATAAGAGTAAAACTCATTCCCAAAGTATTGTCCCCGTGAGGTCCGCTGATCGTTGCTTCAACTTGACCGATAACCGGATTCATAAGTATTACAAGTGCAACAGGTGCTGCAAAAAGAACAGCTTTTGATACTTTTACCCAAAGAGGCTCTATTTTGTATTGTTTAATAGTTTTGAAAATAGCGATAATATAAAAAATACCGCTGGATGCAAGTAGAAAGTTTAACTCATACGCAAAATCGTAAAATGCGAGTCCTCGCTGAGCTCCTAAAAGAAGTGATATACCTGCCATAAACAAAAATAGATGCCATAAAAAGAAGTAGTTTTTTAAGTATTTCTCTGCATTGTCTAGGTTAAGGCCGTCTTTTGCAAAAAGTGCAAACGGAAGAAGTGAAAGACCTAGCATTATAGGCCCATAAAGCATAAGTGTAATATGAAGGCTTCTTGTAGTTACAGGATTTAGCAGAGTATCATTTAAAATTCCAAATCCTAGAAGCTGAGCCGCATATACAGCACCCACAAGAACGGATATGAAAAATATCCATACCCACACAGGGATTATTTTATTTACTAGTGAATTAAATTTTTCCATCAATCATCTTTATAGTTCTTGTTGCGTATTTCTCAATGGCCGCATCATGGGAAGCTACAACAACCGTAGTTCCTGCATCGGAAGCATTTTTTAGAAGTTCGTAAACAATTTTAGAGTTTTTAGAATCCAAACTCCCAGTAGGCTCATCCGCAAATATTATTTTGGGTTTATTTATAAGTGAGCGAGCAAGTGCTACGCGTTGACGTTGACCGCCTGAGATCTCATTTGGATATCTTTTTGATAACTCAAGTATACCAAGCTTTTCCAACAAAGAGTTAATATCTTGTTTAAACTCATCTTTTGCAGCTAAAGCGATGTTTTCATAAACGTTTAGATAGTTTATAAGAAAATGAAACTGAAATACAAAACCTATTTTATCTGATCTGAAAATATCTATGTTTTGAATATCATTTACATTTGTTTTATCTAAAAAAAGCTCACCTTCACTTGGTTTCAAAAGGGTTGAAAGAATTGAGAGCAGAGTTGATTTACCGCTTCCGCTCTCACCAGATAAAAATAAAAATTCACCCTCATCTATTTTAAGAGAGATGTCGTGTAGGACTTGTTCGTTTTGCTCATAAAAATGAGATATGTTTTTTAATTCAATCATGCACATCCTTGATTGATCAGAATTATTGGGTCTGTTTTAGCAGCTATATATGCAGGAAGAATTGAACCCATGATAGCCATAGTTATAGTCGAAGCAAACACATAAAGCGCCATTGTTAGATCAATTGAGCCATCAACATAACCTTGAAGTGTCTCTATATGTGGAATTATCTCCAAAATAGATACACTTAAAAGCAGTGCAAAAACATATGCAGCAACACCCATGATAACACCTTCAAAAAAGAGGTTTTTAACAATGAAAAACCTGCTTTTTCCAAGTGCACGCATAATTCCAAACTCCTCTTTTCGAGAGTTTACAATCATACTCATTACAGAACCAATTCCCATTAGACCCATAACGTATGCCAGTGTAGAGATAACAAGCGATGAGTTTTCTATGATCTTAAACTGGTTGTATTCATCTACAAAGCTTTGAGTTGTTTTTACTTCGATATCTTCACTTAGTTTTGAGATCTGTTCTTGCAGAGTCTCTGTTTTGTTTGGGTCTTTAGATGAGACAAGTATATATGAAGCTGAACGGTTAAAAAGTTTTCCGGCATCTTCTATGTTCATAATAACACCGCCTTGCTCAAACCCTATCTCACTTGAGAATTTACCGGATATCTTATAGTGCTGATTCCCAATTTTTACACTCTCATCTTTGATTTGCTTAGCTATATTTTCCCCTATGATAACTTCACCCTCTTGTGGGTATTTTCCTTCATAAAGTTTGTAATAATCAAGATGATTCTTTGTAACACCGTAAATACCGGCTATTGGAATAGCTCCAACTGGAGAAGCCCCTACTATAACTGCATAACTTGATTTTGCATCTTCAAACTCATCTATTTGTTTTCTAAGATCTATATCTATGTTTGAAAAGAAAGTATCGGCTATACCTTTTTGTGTAACAATGATATCCCCATCAGTTTTGATCATGCTTGAGAACATTCCGATTACGCCTTGAGATATTGAAGATATTAAAAAAATAGCACTTACAGCTATAGTTATTGATAAAAAGATTAAAAGACTTTTGAATTTGTTTTTACTTAAAGCTCTAAGTGCGATCATCCTTAAAATACCTTCGAGAGTTCATCTTCTGTAGAGATGAAAGAGATACTTTTTACCTGGTTGTTTTCAAATTTTATTACGCTGATTTTTTCATCCTGTTTTGGGACATCGTTTTGAAATTTTTCACCATAGTGAAGATAGATCAGGTGTTTGTACTTTCTTAGTTTCGGAAGTGCGAACATATTAGTTATAACTGTGGGCATTCTGTTGATATCTGCAATAAAAATAGCTTTTTGTTTTTGTAAAAAGTATTTATTTTTAGTAGATAGGTACTCATTTACAAGTGCACCGGTATCTTTATCAAACGCTATAAGTACCATTTTTGTATTTAGAGGCACTTTCATCTTGCGCGACTTTGGAGTCTCAAAATCATAACTGTTTAACATCTGTATATCAGATCCTATTTTTAAACTCTCTGCAGATAGAATCATTACAGACGTAATTAAAAGAAGTAGTATTTTTTTCATTATTTAATTCCTTTGTTGATCTCAGATGCCACGTTTTCTACCCATGCATCAATAGGTTTCTTTAGATCATCTAATGTTAAAAAATCATCGTTTAGAGATATAGGGATCTCTTTTATCAGTTTTAGTGATCTCGCTAATGTTTTATTTTCTGCATCTAAGCTGTACTCACCGACTAAACGTGCTGATTCATCCAAGTAAGCATTTAAAGAGACTACAGTAATTCCAAGTGCTAAAGGTGAAAGTTGGTTCCAGTTTTTATCTTCAAAATGTACCTCAGATGCAGAGATTGCACCGCTTAAGACAAGAGTGTTATTTGATTTTTTGTCACTGTTTTTAAACTCCAGTGCTTCTTTTAGTCTTGAAGTAGCATATTTTGAGATCTCTTTGTAAAGATTTTTTTGTGACTGAGTTTGTTCTTTATCATCTATGGCAGATATAACTATTACATCTTCTACGTATACTTTTTTATACTTAGACAACTCTGTCGTATCGCCTATAAACTTAGAAGTATTGTTAAAAGCTTCATAGCAGTTAAAAAAGCCGGAGTTTTGAGGAGCCTCCATTTTTGAAGCACATCCGCTAAAAATAACCATTGAAGTGGCTACAAGCCCAGATATTAGAATATTTTTTTTCATTATATTTTTCTCTCTTTCATATTTTTTAGAAGTTGATCCCACTTTTTGTGAGATTTTTTTTGTTCCACTTTTTTACCCGTTCCGGTTGTACTCGCTTTATACAAAGAATCTCCGTTAAAGTTGTAGATCGGGATAAGGTCTTTTCTTTTTGATGCAGGGAATATTCTACGGTTAGTATTATCAAGAATCAAAGGTTCGCTTCTTGGAGTTTTAAAGTAAGTTAAAACCATATGCGGTGCTTTAAATTTAGTTGATCTAACATAGGTAAAAAACATTTTTTTTGTATCAACACCAAGATATTTTAGTGCAAAATATTTTGCAATAACATAGTCTTCACAGTCGCCTCTGTCTTTGCCTAAAAACTCATATGGAGTAGCCCAATAGTCTTTTGTATTGTACACCTTTATATCGGGTGCATACCTAACGCCGTTATAAAATTCATTTACGGCGTGAAGCTTTTCCATATCTGTTGCTTTTTCAACACCGTCAAAAGTTTGTTGTTGGAAAAAAAATCTTTTTTTCGCAAACATTTTGTATTTTTGTTCTATCTTTTTTAGTGTAACGTTATCAACATAAGGCTCTTTAGCATAGGTAATAGAAAATAATAAAAATATTAAAACTATACTTCTCAAAATCATATTTAATTATAGCGGATTTAGTGTTGTCGTTTATTAAATCCTGATGTACCATTTTTTGCTTGGACATTAAAACCATCAGCATATGGTTTTAAATAGCTTGGAATTGAGCGACCTTTTAGTTTCATCATATCTTCAAGCATGTGCTCTGCAATGCCTTTTGCAGGGAGTTTTTTAATATCTTTTAGATATATGAACAAAAGTTCACCCATCCTAATTAAAGAGATCTTATATGTTGAATCTGTTTGCTCATATATCCATAAGGAAAACTTGTAAAAGTTCTCATAAACACTCTCATTTTTCCATAAAAGTTTCATAGTATTTTTAAAGTTTCCGCTGTTATAGGTAATGTCCCAAAATCTGGCAAATCGTTTCATAATTTGTATATCTTTAAAAGATAAAAGGTTGTTTTTTAATATATCGTAGGGCGGGTATTCACTATAGATCATCCCATGTTCTATATCGTGTCTGTTTATATATGTACCCGAGAGTTTTTTTAATATACCTATTTGGATCTCACAAGAACTAAGACCCACTAACTCATCTAAATTCTTTCCAAACCTCTCAAGCGTCTCACCCGGAAGACCGACAATAAGATCAAGGTGTATATGGGCATCTGTATCATTTTCCAAAAAAGCTATATTCTCTTTGATCTTATCTAACTTCAGATTTCTCGATATATTTTTTGCAACATCCAGATTAAGTGTCTGTATACCAATTTCCAGTTGTAGTGCTCCATGAGGAAAACTTTTTATTTTCTCTTTTATAGAACTTGGAAAGTGATCTGGTATAACTTCAAAGTGTGCAAAATAAGGTGGTTGTTTCTCTAAAAAAAAGTCGAGTATTATATTTGCGGTTTTTATGTTTATATTGAAAGTTCTGTCCACGAATTTAAAGTTTCTTGCACCCCTGTCCCACAGTTTTTGAAACTCTTGCAGTGTTTTTTCTATATCAAATGTTCGTACACGCTCATCAATGGAAGATAAACAAAACTCACATTCAAAAGGACATCCGCGTGAAATCTCAACATATATATATCTGTTTTGAATATCTTCATCAGTGTAATATTCATACGGCAGATTTACCTCTTTTAGATTTGGCATACTCTGTTTTATGATTTTTGTTTTTTCAAGAGTACTTGGAGAATTTTTTATCTCCTTACACAACTCATAAAAAGCAAGTTCACCTTCGCCCTGAACTATGTAGTCTGAATCTGAAAAGTCAACCCTAAAAGGTTCGTGAGATACTTCCGGACCGCCTAAAACTATGATCGTCTCCGGTGATACTTTTTTAATAATATGGACCAGCTCTTTGATCTCTGAAGCATTCCAAATATATACCCCCAGCGCTATAACATCAGGTTTTTCATCCAGCAGTTTTTCCGCAACACTTTGAAGGGCATCGTTTATGCTAAATTCTAAAATTTGAGAGTTTTTTTGAAACTCTTTTAAATTGGCATAGATATATCTCAGAGCTAAAGAGCTGTGAGTATATCTTGAATTGAGTGTAGATAGTAGTATGTTCATTATTTTACATACTGTTTTGTGATTGTATAGTTTCTATTATCTCTTTATGAGTATTTAGCATCTCATTAAGAAGTTCTTCTCTTTTTTTGCCATGAGCGCTTAGCGCATTTCTAGCCTCTGCATGAAGTTTAACATGCATATTATCTATTTTTTCAATCACTTTTTTTGAAAAATGTTTTTTAGCGTCATTGTATAACCATTCGTGAAAGTTACATCTATGATCATCCAGTTCAGGAATAGTAGGGTAGATATCTGGATTTTTTATATGTTCTTGTAGGTTTTTTACCCACTGTTTATGTTCAACTATTGCATATAATGATGAGTGCTCGTGAAAGAGTTTTTTAGAGTTTTGCTCCCATATATCATGCCCTTGAAAAGATGTAAGCCAAGTTTCTACTTCATATGAAGGCATAGGTTTTGAAAGCACGTAACCTTGAGCTTTGTAACAGCCAAGCTGTATTAAAACATTCCCGTGTTCTACACTCTCAACACCCTCAGCAATAACATCGCATCTAAAAGCTTCCGCAAGTGCTATTGTAGCTTCGAGAATTGAGAGGCTTGCACGATCATGAAGCATATCCATTACAAAGCTTTTATCTATTTTGAGAGTATTAACGCTTAGATCTTTTAGGTAAGTAAGTGTCGAATAACCGGTACCAAAATCATCTAAAGCTATGTTAAAACCTAACTCTTGGAAAGTGCTTATCATTTTGTTTGCTTGTGAAATGTCATCAAAAGCATGAGTTTCTAGTATTTCGAATTCCACATCTTTAGGTGAAATATTTGGATATTGTTTAAGTAATGATTTTAGAAGTGCAAATGTTTTTGTCTCTTTAAATTCATGTGCACTGATGTTTATACTCAGATCAAAATCATAGCCAGCTTCTTTCCATTTAGAAAACTGAGCAAAGGCATTGCTGATCACCCACTCTCCCAAATTTAACATCAACTCTTTTTGAGGGTTAACATACGGTAAAAACTCATCAGGGAAAAGAAGACCTTTTGTCGGATGCTGCCATCTTAAAAGAGTTTCAAACCCATAAATTTTATTTGTACGCATATCTACTTTTGGTTGATAATAGAGTATAAAATCGTTACTTATTAGAGATTGTTCAAAATCTTGTATTATGTGTAGATGTTCTTTGTTAGCCATGTCACTGTCTATATTAAAGATGTGATACTGGTTTTTACCAAGGTTTTTAGCATCATACATTGCCTGATCTGCTTGACGAAGAAGAGCTTCCGGTCCTATCTCTTTATTTTGAGGGTAAAATGTAACACCGATACTTGCAGTCATATGTAAAGATTCATTTTTATCTTTTGGGTTTTCCACTTTTTGTCTAATAGTATCTAGAAACTTATTTAACATAGGGACTACATTATTTGTACTCTCCAAATTTGAAACAGCTACAATAAACTCATCTCCGCCGAGTCTAGCGACAAAATCCTCTTTACGCAGAATATTTTTTATTTTTTGCGCTACGTGTATAAGTATAGAATCCCCTATAACATGACCGAACTCATCGTTGATCTCTTTAAATCCGTCCAGGTCTATATATAATAAAGCCATATGTGTTTTATTTTCTTGTGTATTATTCAAGAGTGTTTGAATATATTCTGTAAATAAGAACCTGTTTGGAAGGTCTGTAAGCATATCGTGTTTAGCTGTATAATCAAGTTCCTCATTATGTAAAACCTGTGAAGTTATATCTGTTATAAAACCTACAAAACGTACTGGGGTGCCATCATCGTTAAATAAAGCTTTTCCTCTACTTGTTATCCAAATATATTCTCCATCTTTTGTAAGCATTCTAAAAGTATTTTCATATTTATACCTGCCTTGGTCATTTAAGTAATCTCTTAATACTTGATTTGAATCTTTTAGATCTTCAGGATGGACAAGTTTATTCCATCCTTCTGCCGTCTGTATAATCTCGTTTTTTTCATATCCTAGCATTTCGTAAAATCTATCTGAAAAAGTGACTATGTCATTTTGCATATCCCAGTCCCATAAACCGTCTTGCGTACCGTCTACTGCCAGCTCAAACCTATCACGCTCGTTGATCAGTTCTTTATTCTGCATATCAATTTTTAGTCTTGATTTTTTTATAGAGTCAAGCATATAGTTTATTGTTTGTGCAAGTCTTGAGACCTCTTTTGGTCCGTTTAAACTTAAAGGATCAGTAGGAATTCCGTCCTCGTCTTGTTTTGTTAAGATATATGAGATGTCTGATATCGGTTTTACGATAAAGAGATACATAGTTATAAAAAGTGCTATAGCCAATACTGTACCGATTAGGAAAAATTCTAAGATTGAATCTTTGATTAGTTCGTTTAATTTACTTTGCAGATATCTATCAGATATATAAACAGTGATATTTCCTATGACCTTTCCATGTGAAGAGAGTATATCTTTACTTTGTTTGAAGAAAGCTTTTCTTACAAGCTCAGTGTGTTCAAGGTTGTTTTGGTCATAATCAACAATTATGTTCGTACTTTTTCTTATTTTCCCGCTTATGTATACTTTACTTCCAAGTATTTCACCCATATTATAGTCTTTAACTATAATAGCAAGATGTTGAGATAGTTTCATCTCGTTACCTACGATTTTATCGTAATCGTTAACTGCATAAGATTCTATATCATCTGAGATATTTTTTGTTAGAAGCTCTATAGTTTTTGATGAGTTCTTCTTCATCTCTACTACGGCTTTTGATTTAAGTTCAACATAACTTGCTCTTGTATGAACTGCCAATACTAACATAACGGTAAACATTATGGTTAGTGCAAGAGTTAAATAGATCGATGTGTTGTACTTAAACGGCATTTACAAATATCCCTGTCATTTTTTTGCATTCAAACCTAAAACATTTCTATGTATTGTTTTTAGGTTTTCTTTTATATTCTCTTTAGATATAGCTAAAATAGGGAGCTGTTGTTTACGCGCGACATCTAGTGAGTTCAGATGTGCATCTAGACTCTCAACAGCTTTCTCACCCATTAAAAACGGTTGCTGCATCGCTGCACCTACAAGTACACCATTTGGAATAAGTTCTAAAAAGATAGGTTCTGCATCAAAACATATAAGCAGAATTTTTCCTTTTTTCCCGGCTTTTTTAATAGCGTCTAGTGCACCTTTATATCTGTCAGATCCTTGAAGCCATATGGCACGAAGATTTGGGTCGTTATGTATCAGTTCCATAGAAAAGTCATATGTTTCTTTATATGAAAAATCAACTTGCTGGTATAGATTTGAAGCTTTTATATCGGCTTCGTTTAAAGCTCTCATAAATCCTTGTGTTCTTGCTTTACCGTTTTCACGTGTTTGAGGGATAGATATAATTCCTACAGTCCCGTAATCAAGACCGCGTTTCTTCATCTCTTTTGTTAAAACTCTTCCTATATCATAGGCACCCTGCTCATTGTTTGAAGAGATAAAAGATACATATTCCCCGCTGTCAGTCCCGATGTCTGAGATCACAACCGGTATGTTCGCATTTTTTAAAAGTTTTAAAATAGTTACTGCTGAGGAAGAGTTTGTCGGTGAGAGTATAACTCCTGCAGGTTTTTGTTTAATGGTTTTAACCGTGTTTTGCAGCTCTTTTTTTAATATATTATCAGCTGTGTAAAGTGAAAATCCATAACCTAGCTCTTTTGCTTTTGACTCAACACCTTTAGCCATAATGGACCAAAAAGGTATTCTTGTGTCAGATACAATGTAAACAATCTCTTTGTTGTTATGTTTTATTGGCTGATCTGCTGGTAAGTTATATGAAAAAACAACACTTAATAATACTAAAACCTTAAAAAAATAAGTTCTTAACACCACTTTCCCCTCTACCACCAATATTCTATTTGTATACCTGTATTATACCCATTATTTTTATTAATATAATAATCACCGCCAACTAAACCAACAGAGCTGTCTGACCAATCTGCATACGTGTAGTATATACGAACAACTGGTCTCTCCCAAATACCCTTGTCAAATGCAAATTCAAGGGCAGAAGTCAGTTTTGTAAGTGAGTAATTTTTATCCGTGACAAGATTTTTCACATTGTCATATCCACCCTCTAAAACAACGCGTGAGTTTTTATGAAAAAACCAGTATGGACGCAAACCAAAAGAGGTCCATTCCTGCTTTGTATTTGTTAGCTGAGTATCATCTTTACGTTCATATACAAAGTTGCTCATAATTCCAAAAATATCGTTTTCAAATGTGTTGTAGTTTATAAAGCGGATAGTTTTGGCACTCTCTATATTTACGTTTTTATCGATCATCTCTTCTATAAGAGAATCTTGTAAAAAAGGTGCTTGTAAACCTGCACTTTTTGAAGCTCCACGACCGTAAAAAATACCCGTCGTACTATCACCTTTCATATCAAATAGACTTTGAAATATCTCTTTGTCTGTATATAGCAAACCAAGTGCATATCCATCATTTGAAGAGATTGACTGAGTGGCATTAAATCTTTTTTTAGAGATATGCATATAGTTTAAAAACAGAACAAGATTACCTCTGTCATAATCTTCCTGTACTCGAAAATCATGACTATCAAATCTTGTCGTTTCCTCACCTAAAACATTCTCAGGATTAATATCCTCAACCATATAACTATATGAGAGTTTATACCCACCGACTTGCAGGTCGCTCATACCTATACCTGTCCCACTCATATTTAGGAAAAAATAGTCATTCATATGATCTTCATATCGTTTATAAAATTTTCTACCGATCCAAAATGAAACACTGTTGTCAAACAGGTTGAAAACTTCACTGTATGCTTCATCAAAACGAACATAGTCAATGTTCTTGTTGTTTTCACCGAAGAATACTGGTCTTACCTGGTTGTGGATTTTAATATCGTTTTCAAATACCACATCTTGAGCAATACCAAGCTCCAGCCATGTTTCACACTCGTTACCTAAACGGTATTTACTCCCTGCACCAGGAGCTTTAAAACAAGTTGTTTGTTTATCATCATCAAAAGAGCTCTGCAAACGAAAATATCCAAAAGAAGAAAATTTATTGTCAAAACCAAATAGCGAAGAAGCAAGAAGTGAAGCCAGAAGTATTTTTAGTATTGTCCCCATAATTAAATCCCCAAAAATAATTAATTATATAAACATTATACCTATTTATTTAATAAGTGCAAGTTAGAAAAAGTACTATAAAAGATAGGCTTTATGGGGTATAAATCATAAATTATAATATTTTCTGATGATTTATGTATAATGGTGTATAAGTATTATTGTTTAAACCAAGGAGTAGTTCAATGCCTAAATATGTGATGATTGATGGAAATGAAGCTGTTGCTCGTGTAGCCCATAAAATAAATGAAGTTATTGCAATATATCCGATTACTCCATCTTCTCCTATGGGTGAACTTAGTGATATATACTCTGCTAGGAATGAGAAAAATATTTTTGGAACTATTCCTGAAGTTATGGAGATGCAAAGTGAGGGTGGGGCTTCGGGTGCTGTGCATGGTGCACTCCAAAGTGGTGCTTTAACTACGACATTTACCGCTTCTCAAGGTCTTTTGTTAATGATCCCTAATATGTATAAAATTGCAGGTGAGCTTACTCCTGCGGTTTTTCATGTAGCTGCCCGTTCATTAGCTGCGCAGGCGCTTTCAATTTTTGGTGATCATCAAGACGTTATGGGTGTTCGTCAAACTGGTTTCGCACTTTTTAGTTCAAACTCCGTTCAAGAGGCACACGATTTTGCTTTAATCTCTCAAGCTGCTTCACTTCATTCGCGAATACCTTTTTTACACTTTTTTGACGGATTTCGCACATCCCATGAGGTGTCAAAAGTTGAACTGCTTGATGAGACCGTATTAAAAGCAATGATCAAAGATGAACTTGTCTCAGCCCATAGAAGCAGGGCGATGACACCTGATAAACCAATAATCAGAGGTACATCACAAAACCCTGATGTATATTTTCAAGGGCGTGAGAGTGTAAACAAATACTATAAAGCACTTCCTGCTATACTGCAAGAGCAGATGGATCTGTTTGCTTCACTTACAGGCAGACAATACAACTTGTTTGATTATGTAGGTCACTCTGAGGCTGAAAAAGTTATAGTTTTGATGGGTTCGGGTGCAGAAGCTGCACATGAGTATTGTGAACATCTCTCAAGTCAAGGCGAAAAAGTAGGCGTAATTAAAGTACGTCTGGCACTGCCGTTTGCTAAAGAGGCATTTGCAAATGCACTTCCAAAAAGTGTTAAAGCCATTGCAGTGCTTGATCGCACAAAAGAATCAGGTTCACAAGCGGAGCCTTTATACCATGATGTTATTACAGCATTATTTGAACTCAATTGTGAAGGCAAACTGCCGTTTAATATGCCGATCGTTACAGCGGGGCGTTTTGGGCTTTCATCAAAAGAGTTTACACCTGCAATGATTAGAGGGCTTTTTAATGAGCTTACAAAAAAATCACCTAAAAAACATTTCACAGTCGGTATAAATGATGATGTGACAAATACGAGTATAGAGTATGATAAAAGTTTTATCATAAAAGATGACGACACTATTGAAGCACTTTTTTACGGTCTTGGATCAGATGGAACAGTTGGTGCGAATAAAAATTCGATTAAGATTATAGGTGAAGAGACAGATAATTTCGCGCAGGGTTATTTTGTGTACGATTCTAAAAAATCAGGTTCAATGACAACATCGCACCTGCGTTTTGGTCCACGCCCCATACATTCAACTTATCTGATCCAACAGGCTGATTTTGTGGCGTGCCATCAGAGTGTATTTATGGAGAAGTTTGACATTCTCTCAAACATAAAAACTGAAGGTACATTTTTACTAAACACGCCTTTTGCAAAAGATGAAGTGTTTGCAAGACTTCCTGTAGATGCGCAAAAGCATATTATTGAGAACAAATTAAAGTTTTATGCCATAGATGCATATTCTGTTGCCAAAAAGTCAGGTATGGGTTCACGTATAAACACAATAATGCAGACATGTTTTTTCGCAATATCGGGCATATTGGAGCGAGATGAGGCTATTGAAAAAATAAAAGGTGCTATCAAAAAAACATACGGACATAAAAGTGAGCAGATAGTCGCTATGAACTTTCAAGCCGTTGAGAATACCTTAGAGAATCTTTTTGAAGTTGACGTGCCTCAGTCACCACAAGGCAATACTCAGATGCAGCCGATCATCAAAGGTAAGTACAGTGAGTTTGTAGAAAACGTAACTAAAAAAATAATAGAAAACAAAGGTGATGAGCTTCCAGTTAGTGCAATGCCGGATGATGGTACCTGGCCAACCGGAACAACTGAATTTGAAAAACGAAATATCGCTCAAGAGGTACCTGTATGGGACAGTGATGTTTGTATTCAGTGTAACAAGTGTGTACTTGTATGTCCACACTCTGTAATTAGATCAAAAGTTGTAGATTCGTCCCAGCTTCAAGATGCTCCAAAAGCTTTCTCGTTTGTTAAAGCCAAAGGTAAAGAGTTTGGAGATGATGATCAGTTTATGATCTCAGTAGCGGTTGAAGATTGTACGGGATGTGCGCTTTGTGTTGAGGTGTGTCCGGCAAAAAACAAATCGCAAACGAATTTAAAAGCGATCAATATGGCCCCACAACTTCCTCTTCGTGAGAGTGGAGCACAGCAGTGGGATTATTTTTTAAATCTTCCTCAGATGGATAGAAGTAAGTTTGATCACTCCAAGGTTAAAGAGAGTCAGTTTTTAGAACCTCTTTTTGAATTCTCAGGAGCGTGTCCTGGTTGTGGCGAAACACCTTATGTGAAACTTGCTTCTCAACTTTTTGGTGATCGAATGCTTATAGCAAATGCAACAGGATGTTCATCTATTTACGGCGGTAATCTTCCAACAACTCCATGGAGAAAAGACAAAGAAGGTCGTGGACCTGCATGGTCAAATTCACTTTTTGAAGACAATGCGGAGTTTGGACTGGGATTTAGGCTTACGGTAGACAAGCATAGTGAGCAGGCAAAAGAGTTGCTTGTAGCACTTAAAGATAAACTGGATGAAAAGCTTGTTAATAATATACTTGAAAATCCACAGAAAGAAGAGGGTGATATCTACAAACAGCGCGATTTCGTCGCAGAATTAAAAGAGAGCCTCAAAGCAATTGATGGTGATGAAGCAAAACGTCTTGAGGAACTCTCAGATTACTTGGTTAAAAAATCTGTCTGGATCATGGGCGGTGACGGCTGGGCATATGACATTGGTTACGGAGGTCTTGACCATGTGCTTGCAAGCGGACGCAATGTAAACATTTTGGTACTTGATACTCAGGTTTATTCAAACACTGGCGGACAACAATCTAAAGCGACACTTACTGGAGCTGTTGCAAAATTTGCAGCAAACGGAAAAGCTCAGATGCCAAAAGACTTGGCAATGATGGCGATCGCTTATGAGAACGTGTATGTAGCTAAAGTAGCTATGGGAGCAAGTGATAAGCAGACTGTAAAAGCTTTTATGGAAGCGGAGAGTTATGATGGACCATCGATCATCATAGCTTATTCACACTGTGTTGCACACGGTTATGACTTGCGCTATGGGATGAATCAGCAAAAGCTTGCAGTAGATAGCGGTATTTGGCCTATATTTAGATATAACCCTGATCTACGTGATGAGGGTAAAAATCCGCTTACACTTGACTATAAAGAGCCAAAAGTAGGTGTAAAAGAGTTTATGTACAACGAGACACGCTTTAAAATGGTTGAGAAGATGAATATAGATGATGCAAAACAGTTCTTGCATGATGCAGGTGCACATGCTCAGGCACAGTATAATCGTTATACAAACCTTGTAAACGAGTTTGAAAAAAGACATGTAACAGGAGATGAGATATGAATTTACAAACAAAGTATATGAATCTAGATTTGAAAAACCCTATAATTGCGGGAGCATCTCCTTTGACAACAAGTGTAGAGAGCATTTTAAGACTTGAAGATGCAGGTGCGGCTGCAGTTGTTATGCACTCACTATTTGAAGAGCAGATAAACCATGAGAGTCTGGCGCTTGATCATTTCCTTTATGCAAATAATGAAAGCTATGCAGAAGCGTTAGATTTTTTACCAGAAACCGGAAGTTTTAACAACATAGATGCACAACAACATATAGACGAGCTCTCTCGTATAAAGAAAAGTGTAGATATTCCTGTAATCGCCAGTATAAACGGTGTAAGTAGCGGTGGATGGATAAAGTATGTAAAACGTTTTGAAGAAGCTGGTGCAGATGCGATTGAGCTTAACATTACATACATACCTACCGACTTAAATATGAAACCAGATGCGGTAGAACAGTTGTATGTAGATGTTGTAAAAGATGTATGCAGTTCTTGTTCCCTGCCTGTAAGTGTTAAGATGAATCCGTATTTCAGTGCGCCTGCAAATATGGCTTATCAGCTTGTTGAAGCTGGTGCATCGGGCTTGGTGCTTTTTGATAACCCTGTGCGCGTTGATATTGATTTGGAAAATCTAAGTCCAATTCAACGTGCAAATTTGACATACTCCAGCAGACTAAGTGAGACTTTAAGATGGAATAGTATTCTTTATAACAAACTTGACGCTTCACTTTGTGCATCTACGGGTGTACATGAGTATGAAGATGTATTAAAAGCTTTAATGAGTGGGGCAAATGCTGTTCAGATGGCTTCTGCACTGCTTCAAGACGGTGAAGGTCACATTACTAGAGTCTTACAAGACTTAGAGCGCTGGATGGAAGAAAAAGAGTATTCATCAGTAGAGCAGATGATAGGGAGTATCTCACTAGAGCATACAAGCAACCGCGATGCATATGAACGTTCAAGCTATATGCAGGCACTACAAAGCTATAAAAGATAAATACTTCTTTTATGCTTTGTGAAGTATATCTTTTATAGTTTGTTCATTATAGTTCTCTTCTAAACCCCAAAGTTTGGAAGTCTGCACTGCATTTTCAGCCATTTTGTCTATATCATCTTTAGAAATTCCTGCTTGATCCAGTGTTACAGGTGAACCTATTTTGGAAAACCATGACTCAAGTTCATTGATACCTTCATCGGCTGTACTAAGACCAAAAATCTCTTTTGCAAAACGTTCAAACTGAGCTGTGTTTTGTTCTTTATACCATTTCATCCATGCAGGGATCACTATAGATAACCCAGCACCGTGAGGTACATTATACAGAGCTGATAGAGTATGTTCTATCATATGGTTTGGAAAGTTACCTCCATGTGTTCCTGATGTAGTAAGACCGTTTAGTGCTTGTGTAGCCGCCCATGCAAAATCACCTCTGGCTTCATAGTCGTTAGGATCTTTTATTAAGATCTCTGTAGTCTCCATTATGGTTTTTATAATAGCTTCTACAAGTCTTGAATTAAATTTAGGGTGCTCAGTAGCTGTAAAATAGACCTCTATAGTATGTGCAATCGCATCAACGGCAGAGTACGCAAGATAATCTTTGCTTACCGTTGCCATAAGTTCAGGATTTATAACCGATAAAACAGGGTTTACCAATACTGTACCGATTGAGAATTTTTGTTGTGTCAGCTCATTTGTAATAACTGCATTTCCGTTCATCTCACTGGCAGTCGCAGCAAGTGTCATAACAGTAAAAACAGGAAGAGCTTCTTTGATTACGGCTTTTTGAATAAAAAAGTCCCATACATCACCATCATACTTAGCTCCCGCAGCTATGGCTTTAACGGAGTCTGCAACTGAACCTCCGCCAACTCCAAGCACGGCTTGAAGCTTGTTGTCTTTTGCGATTTTTATACCATCTCTTACTTTACTTATAAGAGGATTACTAACAATGCCTGAGAGTTCTTCGTACTTTAACCCTGCTTCTTTTAGTGAAGCAATAGTGTCATCATAAAGAGAACTCTTTTTTATGCTTCCCGTACCATACACGAGCAGAACGCTTTCATACCCTGAGTCTTTAATATATTTACCTATATTTTTCTCTTTACCTTTTCCAAACTCTATTTTTGTCGGGTTATAGTATGTAAAGTCATTCATTAAAATATCCTCTAATTTTTTTCATATTTGAATTATAAACTTAATAATCCTAATGTAAGCACAACAGATTTATATTAAATAGTTGCCGTATCTATTACGTATCTGTATCTTGCTTGTTTATTTTCTACTTTTCTCCAGGCTTCAGTGATCTCTTCAGCTTTAATAACTTCTATCTGAGGGTATATTTTATGCTCAGCACAATAGTCAACTACTTCTTGAGTTTCTTTCATACCACCGATTAGTGAAGCGTTAAAGTTAACTCTGCTAGCTGATAGTCCTAGTGCGTTTAGAGTAACTTCAAAACCTACAGGCATACCAACTTGTGTATAAAAACCATATGGTTTTACAACTGATGCATATGCTGCTACATCGTATTGGTAAGGGATTGTACAGATCATATAGTCCATCACTCCTGCATACTCGTAAAGTTTTTTAGTGTCATCTACTACTATAACCTCTTTTGCACCAAAGCTTTTAATGTCATCTACCTTATCTGCAGTTGTAGTAAATGCATAAACTTCAGCACCCAAACTTACTGCAAATTTTACAGCCATATGTCCAAGTCCACCGATACCTGCAACTGCTACTTTGTCACCTTTTTTAAAGTCTGCTCTCATAATAGGTGAGTAAGTAGTGATCCCTGCACATAAAAGGGGAGCTGCTTCTTTAAAATCAAGACTCTCAGGAATATGTACAGCGTAGTGATCTCTTACAACTATCTGTTTAGAGTACCCGCCTTGAGTTATACCGGTTGGTTCTCTTTTGTCAGGGTAACCATAAGTAAAAAGAGTATTTGGTTGGTATTGTTCTTCATTTTCGCATGTAGTACAGCCATCTACCATACAACCAACACCTGCGCGATCTCCAACTTTGAACTTAGTTACGTTTTTACCAACTGCACTTACTACACCAGCGATCTCATGACCAGGAACTTGTGGGTATTGTTGTTTCCCCCAGTGACCTTTTTGTTGGTGAATATCTGAGTGACAGATACTAGCAAACTTGATATCTATTAAAATATCGTCATCTCCTACAGGACGTCTTGTAAAAGTCCAAGGTTTTATAACTCCTGACTCATCAAATGCTGCATATCCCTTTGTTTCTATAGCGTTCATTTTATATCCTTTATCTGTAGCTAAAATATCTACAGGACTCCATAGTATAAGTCCCGCACCGATTGCTGCTGAGGTTTTTATAAAATCTCTTCGAGATTGATCGTTTGATGTTTGCATCTGTCTTCTCCTATTAAAGGTTTTACTTATATTATTGTATAACTTTATGGAAAAATCGTATAGATAGATACTCCATATGAAATGCCTAATTCTCCAAATTTAATATTTCGGTTTTCCGCTACACATTTACTACACGTTTAAATAATAAACTTATTAATATAAAAAGGAGTAGTTATGATTTACACAACACATGTAACAGCAACTCTAGATACTGTAAAAGAAAAATTGAGTGACCATGCTAAAGAACAAGGGTTCGGTGTATTAAAAGAATATAGTTTTAAAACTTTACTCGAAGAAAAAGGATTTCCGATTGAACGTGATATAACTGTTTATGAACTGTGTAATCCTGCAGTAGCCCAAGAGGCACTTTCTACTCATCCAGAGATTTCTGTGTATTTACCTTGTCGTATATCATTATATAAAGATGGTAATGATGTAGTGCTTAGCACGATTGGGCTGGAAGATATTATCAGTAACTTTGAGTTAGAAGATGAGTTAAAAGTAAAGTTGGAAGGAATCTTTGAACGCATTAAAGCTTTGATAGATAGCTTCTAGGAGGTGTATTATGATGAATGATTATTTTGGATATCATGGTTTAGGAATGGGCTTTGGCTGGATTGGATTACTTGTAATTGTTTTTTTCATTATATATATTATGAAAAATGACAATAATAGTTCAGAGCTTTCAGCTAAAGAAAAGCTGGATAAACGATACGCAGATGGCAAGATAGATACCAAAGAGTATCTTGAACGTAAAAAAAATTTAGAAGAATAAATATAAAGGATAAGTTATGAAAACATTAGTAACACTTATGTTAATGGCAGTATTAGCTATGGCGGCAGATTATGGACACATGAGTACAGATGATATGATGCAGATGCAAGGTAATGTTCCTGTAGATCAAAGAGCAGAATTTCGTACAGAGATGCAAAAACGTATGCAAGGTATGACACTAGATGAACGTCAAAGATATCAAGGTATGATGGGTAATGGTATGATGATGAACTATCAGGGGATGATGGGCAATAATGGAATAAATAACAGAGGTCAAGGTATGATGAAACAGATGATGGTTCAAAAATTTAATTTGACACAAGAACAACAAAAAAAACTTGATAAGATCGTTGCAAAGATGCAAAAAAGTCAAAAAGAATATAGACAAAGTATTATAAATATGTTGACACCTGAACAAAAAGACCAATTCATTGAGAGATTCTTACAATACAGACAAGGAATAATGGGTAACGGTATGATGGGCATGATGGGTGGTCAAGGCATGATGGGTAATAGATAAAACTCGTTCAGACATTGACTAAAGTTCTATACAATGAGAAGAACCTCATTGTATAAAGTTTTTATGAAAGGTAAGCCCCACCGCTTACCGAAAGGTATGCACCAGTAACTTGAGCACTTTCATCTTTAACAAGAAAACTAATAGCATTAGCTACGTCTTCAGGCTTTGAGATTGTTTGTGTCGGAGTCATTGAGCGTATAAACTCTTTAAATTCCTCTGGAGCTTCACTTGTTGCATCTGTCAAGACTAAGCCAGGTGCAATTATGTTTGATGTGATCCCGTGTGCACCTAACTCTTGAGCAAGATATTTACTAAAAGTATCTAGTGCGCCTTTAGCAGATCCGTGAGCTATAAAACTTGGAGCTGGACTCTCAGACAAAGTACTAGATATAAACACCAAACGACCAAATTTTTTATTGATCATTGAGTTTGTTGCGTGTTTAGCACATACATAAGCTGCATGCATCTCATCATTTAACTTTTGTGAAAACTCATCCCAAGTTTGGTTTACAAAAGGTTTTTGAGTAAAGTTCATATTTGCGTTTGATACTAAAATATCAACACCGCCATGCTTAGTTTGGATCTCTTCAAACATACTCTCTACTTGTGTGTCTTGTCTAATATCTGCTTGAATTGCATATGCTTCTCCGCCATTTGAGTTGATTTCAGAAGCTAGAGCTTCAGCAACCTCAGTAGAATTTACATAGTTTATGAATACTCTATATCCTTGGTTGCCAAGTTCTTTTGCCGTTGCAGCTCCAATACCTCTTGCTCCACCTGTGATCAATACATTCTTTTTAGACATTTTTATTCCTTGAAATTACTTGTTAAATGCAAGTATATTTGCATACAACTTAAATACTTGTTAAAGACAAGTATTAGTTTATTATGATATTATTTTGACATGGAAAATAAAGAATTTAATATACAAGAATCATTAGGGTTCCACTTTACAAGCATTACCGTATTTATAAAAAGATCAATAGAACAGCTGTTAAAACCGTACAATTTAACTCACCTGCAGTTTAGTATTTTGATGAATATGTATAAAAACAATATTTCAACTCAAAAAGAGATGTTAAAAAACACATACGGAGATGAAGCAAGTATTACAAGGATTTTAGACAGACTTGAAGCAAAAGGTTATATAAAAAGAGTTAGATCTGAAGAGGACAAACGAAAGAAAAAACTTGTCCTAACTGATGAAGGAATAGAGTTGATGACAGAGATCATCAAATATACAGGATATATAAATAATGAGCTTGCTAAAGATCTAAAAAAAGATGAAGAAAAAGAGTTCTTAAGACTGCTTCAAAAAGTACACAACTCACTTGATAAGATTTAATCTGCTTTAATCTCTATTATTCCAGAGATATTTTAATGCTCTCACAACCATCTATACAATTTTCAAGCACTTAGAGTTCTAATTCATTCTGTTGTTGCCTCTTTCAATTAAGTTTATTTTATTATATACAACATCTAGTTGAGCTCTTTTTTCTGATATTTCAGGACCAAGACTGTTTATTTCTTTATCTATTTTTTCTAACCTTAAATTATAGTGCTCTAGAATAGCTTTAGCTTTAGCTTTTGCTTGCATTCCTATTGATATGTTTTTTTTAGCCTTTTCAATTTTTTCAAAAAGCCTTGCTCTTTTATCATTTAAATAGCTTTCTCTGCTAACACTTTTTTTTATAGATGTTTCAAGACTATTTTTTAGATCTATTAACTCAGTCCATTGTTTTTTTAAATTTTTATTCTTATCTATATCTTCTAATTTATCATCAATACCCAATTTATCTTGTCTTAGATCTAAATTTAAAATAAACAATAGCAAGAAAAATAGCACAAGGGAAATGCTAGTAACATTTTGATCCCACTTATCAAAGTTCAATCGTCCACGATCAAAGATTGAAACTAAAATATATAAAAAAGTTAATAAGAATGAAAATACCACATTAGCAACACGATGCAACAAACTCAAGTTATGTCCTTCTGTAATTTTTGAGTTCATCGGCTTAATAAATAATTGTTAGGTGGAGCAAATTAATTTTGAAAGTAAAATATGCAACCTGGCAATCTTTATCTAGTCAAAGACCCATAGCTTTCCGTCCTTGCTTCACAACAAGTTTGGCTAAAGTGTGAAATTTTATATATATAAAGCTTTAAAAGATATAAATATTACTTATTTTTTAAGAACCTTTATCTCTATAATACCTGACATATTTTTTATGTTTTCACAGTTTTCAATACATCTGCCAAGCTCGTACAGTCCGCTTACACTACCAAAATCTTTATAGAACATAACTACATCTCCCCAAGGTGCATAATAAGCTAGAGTTCCATTTTTAGCATTAGCCATTGGTGTGTTTGATGTAGATAATTTTTTTGGAGGATAAAAGATCTTCTCATTATGGCTATAGTTTTCAACTTCAATATTCATAGGCAGCTGAGCCAGAAGATCTTTTGAAGCATTTGAATTATTTAGTTCAAATATAGTAACCTCTCCATTTGACTCAATAGAAATTTTCATAATATCTCCTTTTATGTCGGCAATTAAATTCAATGTAAGTAATATAATAAGTATAAATTTAAACATACCAATATTATAAACTAAATTACAATATATGCATAGAATAAAATTCCATATTTAAATTTTGTAGAATTAGGCAAGTAATATGCATGATCGTTCTATTAGTTTTTTTAATTTTGATTTATAATATTGGTATATGGTTGAAGGAGTGGTTATGAAGTTGTTATCTTTAATAATTTTAGGTCTACTTATTGTAGTAACTCAAACTCAAGCAAAGGAGAATAAGACTATGACACCAATATCAAAAATTGAGGATAGAAAATCTATAGCAGTTAGTGAAACTGAATATAAAAATTATTTTAGCGGCGGTGAAGTAAGACTAGATATGTTGTATCCACAAACAGATGCTAAAACACACGGTGGGGCATATGTTACTTTTGAGCCAAAAGCTAGAACGAATTGGCATGCACATCCGGCAGGACAACATATAATAGTGACTTCGGGGGTAGGATACTTTCAAGTTTGGGGTGAACCTATTCAGGTTATAAAAACTGGTGATGTGATTTGGATCCCAATAGGTGTAAAACACTGGCATGGAGCTTCAAAAGATATTGCTATGACTCATTTGGTAATAACTGGTGCTGATACAGATGGTAAAAATGCAGAGTGGCTAGAGGCAGTGAGTGATGAGCAGTACAATGCTAAATAAAATAATTTAGTATATAATACTTGTTATATCGGAGGTGTTAAAATGGATAGCAATTTATCAAACCTAAGATCCGAGATGATCGATTTTATAAGTTCTAAGTATCCGCTTGAAGGTACTGTTCAAAGTGATATACCTAATTTGGACTTTTTCTTCTCAAAAACACCTACAGAGCTGATCAACATTATGTACGAGCCGTCACTTTGTGTAATTTTACAAGGGCATAAAGCCGTAGGTTTCGGTGATGAGACTCTTAGTTATAATACACAAGAGTATCTTATATCTTCTACACACCTTCCTGCAAAAATGAAAATTTTAGAAGCATCAGAAGCCCATCCGTATATGTCGTTAAGAATAAAATTTTCTCTTGAAGATATATATGATCTTTTAAAAAATACCAAACCTGTGGAAGAGAAGTTAGACAAAAATGCCCAGCAGGGACTTTACTTTGGAGAGATGGATACCCAGTTGTACGAATCTATCCACAGACTTATAATGCTTCTTAAAAGATCACCTGAAGATATAGAATATTTATATCCGCTGCTTACAAAAGAGATCCTATACAACCTTGTTAAAAGCAAGGGCGGAAATTTTTTAAGAAAGTTCTCACAAGTCGGTACTGTGTCAAACAAGATTACAAATGTAATTACACAGATCAAAGATAAGTTTGATGAAAAGTTAAATATAAAAGAGCTGGCATACAGTGTTGATATGAGTGAATCATCTTTGTATCAGCATTTTAAAACGATCACTACGATGTCGCCGTTACAGTTTCAAAAGAATCTCAGACTTGAAGAAGCCAAGCAGCTTTTACTTCTAAAAAATATTGAGATAAGCGAAGCTGCATTTGAAGTGGGGTATGAGTCACCTTCACAGTTTAGTAGAGAGTTTTCAAGAATGTTTGGTTCATCTCCAACAGCATTTAAAAATAGTATCCAAAGTTGATATTCAGACGATGCTCTAGATCGTGACTTGAATTTTCCGCAAAGTTATTAGTACCGCCGTCTGAACTTGTGTATGGTCCTACAAAGTAGTTTCCGTTTGCCAGAGCTAGATCTGCATTGATGTACCAGTTTCCTCTTGCAAGTGCACTACCAATAACCCACATGTAGCTGTCGTTGAAACTGTCTTCATCTTTTACTATGTTGCTGTACTCTATGTATGGAAGTGCATAGTCAAGCCTTCTATATTTGGAGTATCTATTTTATAGTTAATTGAAACAGATGGCAGCCATGCTTTGGCAGCTACACCTTCGCCGTAGTTAAAACCGCCCATTTTAACCAGAAGATCATCAACTGTGTCATTGTTTCCATCAACACTTATTTCGTATCTTGTTAACTGAGTAATAAATGTAAAATTATCATAACGGTTGATCATATGAAGAGATGCGGCAAATCTTGAACCGTCATCTATACCGACATTCTGAGCTTCAAGATCTGAATAAAGTAACGATACACCGTATTCTTGTTTTTTACCCACATTTCACTAACGTACATCAAGCGTGCAGAGAGTTGATCTTTTTCATGGAAATCATCAACAACATCGTAGGCATAACGCGTACTCTCTCCACCTGCACCTATACCGTCAGGCTCACTTTTAGGGTAATATGCAAGAACGTATTTAAAATTATTAAACTCTCCGGTAAGCTTTATACCCAAGTCCATATCATCAGATAATCCGACATAGTGGTGCTGATCAAAAAACCAGCTGTTAGATGTAGCATACGCAGTTGCACCAAAAGGCACTCGGTTTATTCCTACTTGAATTTGTGTAGTAGAATCAAAATCATAACCAACCCACAGAGTATGGATGAAACTGTAGTTTGTACCGTTTTGTGTATTGCCAAAGCCAGGATACCATCTGTATTCAAACTTACCTAAAATATTATCTTTTTTGTAGTCTACATTTATTCTAGCCATGTCCAGATCGAACACACCCTGACTTCCCTTTGAGGCATTTGCGGTATCTGTTTTTGAACTGTCTTGTACATAGTTTGCTCTTAATGCTCCGCCTAAACTAAAGTCCCCTATTTTGATTGACTCATAAGCAGAAGAAGCCTCAAGTAAAGAGCTTGTAATAAGAAAAATAGTACTTAAACGTAAAAAATTTGAATATTTCATTAGTTGTCCTTTACAGATAATCCTAATTTATATTGACTTAAAGTCATGTTAACTATAAAGTAGAAAAGTATATAGCTGCTTTATCTATTTTTTATATATTTAGATGTAATATGAATCAATGTGAAAGGTTTGGTCATGTTTAACTATTTTTTACTATTTAGAGTTTTTACATTGTTTTTATTCGTACTATTTTTAAGTAGTTGCAGCAGTGAAAAAAAAGATAATATAAAGACTTCAAAAAAATATGATGGTCAGTCTATTATTGTGATAGTTCCGACTCTTCATGCAGGTTTAATTCGCGGGCCTATAATTGATGAAGCTGAAAAGTTTGAAAAAAAGACCGGTGCCAGAATAAGAGTTGTTACTCCTAGCTGGGATGAAACAATTCAAAAAACAAAGCAGTCGTTGACAGATCCAAATTTGAATTATGATATTTTTGTTGTTATCTCTATGTGGACTGGTACTTTGCTTCAAAATCAAAATGTAGCTCCAGTGCCGGAATGGGTAAAAGAGAAGATAGAGTGGGAAGATGTACTGCCTATTTATAGAAACTCAGTTTTATCGTATAACAATATAGCTTATGGTATGCCTTATGATGGCGATTGTATAAACTTGTACTATAGAAAAGATATATTTGAAAACCCGTCAATTCAACAGCAGTTTAAAAGTGTCACAGGTAAAGAGTTAAGTGTCCCAAAAACTTGGAGTGAATATAAGCAGGTTGCAAAATTTTTTAACGGTTGGGACTGGGATAACGACGGTAAAATAGAGTATGGTAATGCTTTATTGCGTAAAAAAAGTGATATCGCAATGTTACAGTTCTTTGCAACATCTGCCGCTTATGCAAAGCATCCTCAAGACAAAGCTTACTTTTTTGATCCAGATAGTATGAAACCTAGAATTGATTCACCGGCTTTTGAAGAGGGATTAAAAGATTATATTGAACTAGTAAATTATGCACCTCCAGGAGTTGTAAACTATGCAGGTCACGATGTACGAAACAGTTTTGTAACCGGAGAGGTAGCTATGGCTCTTGACTGGGCAGACTTGGGTATTTACTCAGTTGAGAACGATATATCAATTCTTAACGATTCTCAGGTTGGATATGCTCAGATTCCAGGCTCTGAAAAGGTGTATAATCATAAGTCTAAAATGTGGGAAGATAGATATAACCAAGTTTCATCAATTAGTGGAAGTTGGAGTTTTTTTGTAAACAAAGATACAAAAAATAAAAAATTGGCATTTGATTTTGCAGCATTTATGACTTCTAAGAAAATGACCACAAAATACGTTGCTATCAGCGGTAATGCAGTAAATCCATCCAGATACTCACATTTTAAAGATTACGATTCGTGGACTAAAAGCGGTTTTAGCAAAGAAGCTGCTAAACGTTATTTGAATGAGATTTCGAAATCTTTGACAAACGATAATATTGTTTATGATATTACACTGCCGGGGGCAGGTAGATATTATCAGGCACTTGATGAATCAGTATATGAAGCATTAAAAGGTAATGTGACTCCAAAAGAAGCTCTAAAAAAAGCTTCTAAACGTTGGGATGAGATAACTGATAGCATAGGTAGAAAAGCTCAAATTAGCTACTATAAAGAAAGTTTAAACGAGTAATAAATGAAGCAAAAAAGTATTAAAAAAATTGCATTATACGGATTCGGAACTGTATTTACAACTTTTTTTATTACTGTATTCGTCGCAATTTTTTACCTAAATCATTTTGAAAAACTTGAAGAAAAAAATAATTTTTATGAAGAGTCATATAGCTCTTTAATGGAGTTTAAGTACTATACAGAAAGACTTTTAACTACGTATGATCTTAAAAAAGAAACTCTGCTCTGGATAGAATCAAAAGGAAAATTTGATCGTTATTTTAAGGTGATTCAAAATAATAGTAAAAATCAAAATGCGGACTTTAAAGATTTTTGGCATGTTGTTTCTGAAGAATCAGAAAAAGTGGAACATAAGTTAAATAATGAACTGTTTGATAAAAAAAATACACAAGAGCGTTCACTCCTTAGGCGTTTAGGTGAAGGACTAAATCAAAGTAAAGATAGTGACTATTATATAGCTTTAAGTGACTTAAAGACCTCAATTGATCATATAAAACAATATGCAGTTTTTTTGCTTGAAGAGTTAGAATATATAAAACGTCAACAACAGGGTGTTATTTTTGAACAAACCAAAAATGCGAAAACTACGGCATTTATATTAGTATCAATTTTAACCGTTCTTTCAATACTGACTCTATACTTTGTTGTACATTTAATCTCAAAAACTGAAGATAAGTTAAGAACATCATTAGATGAACTAAAAGTCTCTAATAATGACAAAGAACTTTTAAATAAGAGATTATTAGATAATTATGAGAAAACATTACATGCACTTGTAAATATGATAGAGGAAAGAGACACTTATACTGGCGGACACTCT
The DNA here is from genome assembly GCF_041583195.1 of Sulfurimonas sp. Lineage (NCBI taxonomy): Bacteria > Pseudomonadati > Campylobacterota > Epsilonproteobacteria > Campylobacterales > Sulfurimonadaceae > Sulfurimonas > Sulfurimonas sp. Next base: position 23,814 of record NZ_JBFHGL010000012.1, on the reverse strand, counting down.
CAAAGGGTAGCTTCGTATGCCGTAATGATCGCTAAACAAATGGGATATTCTGAATCAGAGTTAGAAATAATACACCAAGCAGGTGTACTGCACGATATAGGTAAAATAAATATACCAGATTCAATCTTACTAAAGCCCGGTAAACTTGATGCAGAAGAGTACCATTTAATTCAAACTCATGCTCAAAACGGTTATGATTTCTTAAAACAGATTCCTATGTATTATGAGTTAGCTGACATAATTTTATACCATCATGAACATTACGATGGCAATGGTTATCCTACGCATAGATCAGAAGAAGATATACCAGTTGAATCATATATATTGTCTGTGGCAGATGCATTTGATGCTATGACAACCAGTAGAATTTATAAACCGCGAAAAAGTGTATCGGAAGCTCTTATTGAGATAAAAGAATGTTCTGGAACACAGTTCCATCCAGATATAGCTGAAGTTGCTCAAAAAGCACTTAAAGATGTATATATTGACGGAAGTATTTCACAAATACCTCAAAGTACCATTGAGATGGAGCGTTTTTCATATTTTTACAAAGATCAGCTTTCCGGAGTATATAATGATCACTACTTAGAGTTCATACTAAATAAAAATTGTTATACAAATGAATATAGATTTGTAAGCGCTTTTTTACTGCATAATTTTTCTCAGTATAACGATAAACATGGATGGCAGATGGGAAATGTATTTCTTGGTAATTTTTCAAAATATCTAAAAGAGTTTTTTGAAGATTCTATCGTTTTTAGAGTCCATGGTGATGACTTTATAGTTTTACATAAAAAATATCATAAAGATATTCAGATCAGTTACAAAAACTTCTCTGAATTAAAAGAGAGTAAAATTGAAATTACTCTAAAAAGCTTAGACTTAAAAGAAAAGGAGATTTGTACTTTTCTTTCTCTTGAGAATGAACTAAAGATTTAGTCATATATTTTATAATATAAAATCTGTCGATAAAAAGTTAGAACTTCTTTCATTAATTATATTTTTGATGATCTGCGTATTTTGCTCGTTGTCTTTTGTTGAGACAAGAGTTCTTATTGAAAAAACACGAAGTGCATCACCGACTGAGAGTGTCCCCTCAGCTGAATCTTTTCTTCCCGTAAATGGAAATGAATCTGGTCCTCTTTGACAAAGAGAGTTTATATTTACACGGCAAACCTGATTTACCAGAGGATCTATTAAGCTTGCAATTACCTCATAGTCTGTTCCGAAAACACTTACTTGTTGACCGTAGTTTGAATTTTCTATGTATGAAAGTGGCTCTTCTATACTTTTAAAAGGAACTACAGGAACAACAGGACCAAACTGCTCTTCATAGTAGATCTTCATCTTGTCATTTACTGGGTATAAAACAGCAGGTTTCATAAGAGTTTGAACCACTTCTCCGCCACCTTCATTTATAACTTTCGCACCGTGTTTTTTTGCATCTTCTATAAGATCACTCAGGTAGTCTGTTTTATGATCTTCAGGCAAAGGAGTTATTTGTACTCCCTCTTCCCAAGGCATACCAACTTTTAGCATGTTTACTTTTTTTGTAAACTTATCTAAAAACTCATCTACAATTTTTTCATCTACATAGAGGATCTTCAGTGCTGTACATCTCTGTCCGTTAAAAGAGAGTGAGCCTTGTACTGACTCTTCAACTGCAAGATCCATATCAGCATGATCTAAAATGATCCCTGCATTTTTTGCTTCAAGTCCCAAAACCGATCTTAGTCTGTTTGGTTTTGGATGGTGCTGCTTTAAAATGTTGGCAACTTTTGATGTACCTATAAAAGCAAGTACGTTTATATCACCTGATTCTATAATTGGTTGGACAACCTCTTCACCTGAACCGTAAACAGTGTTGATCACACCTTTTGGAAACGACTCTTGAAAAGCTTTTAAAAGCGGTTGATGAAGTAAAACACCGTATTTTGGCGGCTTGAAAACAACTGTATTACCCATAAGTAAGGCAGGTATAAGTGTTGTAAAAGTCTCATTTAACGGGTAGTTAAAAGGTCCCATACATAAAACCACACCCAAAGGTGCGCGTCTTATCTGAGCCAGTACACCTTGTTCTTTTGTAAATTTTGAAGAGTCTCTATCTAAATCTTTTAAGGCTTCAATAGTATCTGAAACATAATCAACTGTTCTCTCAAACTCTTTTTGAGAGTCCTGCAGGCTTTTGCCGATCTCCCACATCAATAGTTTTACAATAAGCTCTTGCTGTTCTTTCATCATTTGAACAAACTTATGCATATGCTCTATTCTTTGTTCAATACTCATAGTAGGCCACTGACCTTTTCCATTGTCAAAAGCTTTTTTTGCAGATTCTAATGCTTTTAAACTCTCTTTTGATGAGAGCATCGGGTAAGCACCAATTTTAATTTTTTGAGCTTTACCATTTTGAGTAGTGCAAACTGGAGAGAAAACTTCTTGCATTTCTCCATTCCACTCTAATAGTTCTCCATCTTGGAGATAGCTATTTTGCTCTAAATATATTTTTAAATCCTCTTGCACCATTAAGCCTTTTTAGAGAGTTTTTAGAAACTCTAAATAATATTCGTATTTTAGAGCAATTGGTTTTTGAAGTCAATATGTTAAGTAAAAATAGGATATTCTTTAAGAATGGATAAATATACGGTAGATATAGACTCATTTGAAGAGGATGAAGAGCCTACTTGGTTAGTGAAACAGAGAGAAGATGCAAAGTTTGCAGAGGAGGCTTTTCTAAAAAATGAAAAGATAATTTACAAAGCAGGTCAGCAGGTAGGTAATTTTTTATTTGTAAAATACAATAAAGCAAAAAACCGTGCTACATTTGAATGTCAGGACTGCGGCAGAAGATTTACTTACAATATATACTCGATCAAGAATAAGAAAAAATGTAAGTGGTATAAGTTCCATGATAAAAACTTTAAGCGCAAAGGTTAAAATAATGTCTAAAAAAATATATATAGCTGGATTTGACGTATTTGAAACAGACTCTATAGAGATCGGTAAAAAGTATGTCAAACTGTGTCAGGACTATGGATTTATAGGCCTGTACCCTCTTGATAATGAAGTAGATTTTAACCAAGAGAAGAGAAAAATAGCCTCAGATATATTTGAGGCCAATCGAAAGATGATCGAAGAAGCTGACATAGTGGTTGCAAACCTAAACAGCTTTAGAGGGTACGAACCAGATTCAGGGACTGTGTGGGAATGTGGATATGCGACGGGACTTGGCAAAAAAGTATACGGTTATATGGAAGATTGTTCAGACTACATAGACAGGTTTAGTAAAAATGAGACAAGTGTCAAAGAGAATTATACTCTCGACAAAGACGGATTAATAATTGAGGATTTTAACCACCCCATAAACCTTATGATCGCGTGTTCTGTCGATGGCATAATAGAGGGTGGGTTTGAGGATGTACTTAAAGCTATAAAATAGGATTAATAGTTTGTTCTTTAGCATATACCTATTTTTTGATTGCCATAACTATACGGTCTTCTTTAATAACAACATCTCTAAATAATTTATATGGGAATTTTTCAATTTTTGCATCTTTAAATGCTTCTAGGATGTTTTTTAGTGATTCTGCTTGTAGTAATGATAGATTAAGGTCAAAATCTAATTCGCATTCTTTTATAAAGTCATCTGTAAAGTCTGGTGCTACCAGAATTGACTTTACAACTTTATATCCTTTTTTTTCTGCCACTGAAACATATGATTTAATTTGTCTTGAAACAGAACTAAATTTATTATAGCCAGATTCTTTTACTGATTTGCATTCAATAATAATTATGTCATTGTTATCTAAATTAATGACGATATCAATTTTGTCTTTATTTGTACTAATTTCTTTACGCATGTTTTCATCAACATTCAAACCAAGTTGAATAAAGATATTTTTTGTTATTTCTTCAAATTTAATACCTAAATCTGCTTCTTTGATAACTATCCCATTGGATTTTAAAGTGTTTAAATCTCTCATGCCAATGCTTGTGTAATTTTCTAACTCTAAATAGTCAGTATTTTTATAAGCATCTAAAATATTAAGAACATTATTGCCTCTTGTTGTTATATCTTTTTTGTTACAGAAAGTTTTTAACATGTTGTCATCTAGTAACTCAAGAAGATCTCTTGGTCGAATATTGTAATTTAATAACATACTCGCATCAAGCACATTTTCTTCTTGTAATTCAAAAACAGCTTTTATTATTTTTGTTATTTTAGCCTTAAAGACTTCTTCTAAGTCAAGTAAGAGATGTTCATAACCACCTACAGAAATACCAATAGTATCAGCACTATTAATTTCTTCAAAATACTCTATTAAACTATTTATTTTATCGTCAATAGTGGAACCTTTTGGTGATTTAGTAAACTTTAGACCCTTTTCAGCAATTTCATTGATAGTTGCTTTACGTTCAGTTAGGCTTGTATTTGGTTTATAGATATCATTAGATAATAGTTGGCGAAATGAAATACCACTATCAATTAAAGTTTTAATTTTTTCATCAATTCCGATATCTTTGATTGTAATATTATGTTTTTTACATGCTAGATTTATTTGAGAATCTTTTAGAAGTTTTAGTACTCTTCTTAAATGCTTATCTGCAACTTCCCGACCCTTAATATGGCGTAGTAATACTACTATTTCATTAGGTACATACATTGTATTTGTTTTTTTTGAAAATAGTACAATACCAGCATTTTTTAGGTCACTTATAATATCATCTAAATTATTTTTAACTAGTGGTAGAATCATGTAGTTTACGAGTTGTTGTTCGTTTTGAGAAAGAGAAAGCTCATTTGCTAATGTTTGTAGAATATGTTGTTCATCTGTACTTATCTTAGGTTCTAAATTATTAAGTAAATCATTTTCATAAGCACTTTGTACACACGATTTATAAATTTTATAATCTCGTTTACGATTTTCATCTAAGTCAGATGAGTCATTTTCTATTTGTTTTTGTAGATTGGAGATACTTTGTTTATGAGATTTTATCTCTTGGTCATATAGTTTAGATAACCAATCGTATCTCATAATAGCGTTACCATCACGAATTAAAATATTAGAAATAAAATCTATTTGCGATTCCATATTGCATAAAGAATCTTCAATATGTTCTGAAAATTCATCTTGAAGAAGTGAAAAAATTTCAACAATATTTTTTAAATCAGTATCTTTTAAACCTTTATTTGATGAAGATAGAATTTTATCTATTTCTTTTTGAGCCTGAGGTTCACTAGAAATAATATTATCTAGTATTTTTAAAAAAGGATTTTTTTCAAATGAATTCATTTCATTTAATACATCAATTAATTTCATGGCAATACCTTGTATGATTTTTAATTAAATTTTATTATATCTTAAATAATAAAAGATTCTTTTTGAGAGGAGAACTTTTATTGACTGTTTATTTTATATGAGAATTAGTGTGTTGAAATTACACTTAATATTAAAACTGTGTAGAATCATATAGAAAGATGTTGATAAATATTCCAGTTTTCTGACCGATGCATATGAAAAATATAGACATAGAAATAGTTAGTTAAAAATTTCTGTAAGTATTGTAAATAATTGGATTGTGTTTAAGAAAAATGGTGGACCCTCTGAGATTCGAACTCAGGGAGGTGTGACCCTCGCCGGTTTTCAAGACCGGTGCATTCGACCAACTCTGCCAAAGATCCACGTTTTGTTGTAGCGATAAAAAATTATAAACTGGAGGTGCCACCCAGATTTGAACTGGGGATAGCAGCTTTGCAGGCTGCGGCCTTACCACTTGGCGATGGCACCAGTCACAATTTTCAATCAGTGGTGCCCAGGGCCGGACTCGAACCGGCACAGTATTGCTACCGGGGGATTTTAAGTCCCCTGCGTCTACCAATTTCGCCACCTGGGCATCGTGAGTGATTTCACAGTTTAACAATGTTTTATAATGGAGCGGGAAACGAGGTTCGAACTCGCGACCCCAACCTTGGCAAGGTTGTGCTCTACCACTGAGCTATTCCCGCAATTTTCAGCTTATTTTCATAAGTGAGACGGAATTATAGCCGTTTTTTTTTTCGATGTAAAGAGTTTTTGTAAAAAATTTTAAAAAAAATCAAAATGATGTTATAATCGCGTTAATTATTTATACATTATAAGGATTATTATGAGAAGTGACATCATAAAAAAAGGGTTTGACAAAGCACCGCATCGTTCACTACTTCGTGCAACAGGTTTAAAAGATGAAGATTTTGACAAGCCGTTTATCGGGATTGCTAATTCATACATAGACATTATTCCTGGACACTTTTTCCTGCATGAGTATGGCGAGATAGTAAAAGAAGCTATCCGTGAAGCTGGCGGTGTACCGTTTGTTTTCAACACTATAGGTGTTGATGATGGTATAGCTATGGGGCATGACGGTATGCTTTATTCACTTCCTTCACGTGAGCTGATCGCAGATACTATGGAGACTGTTATGAACGCTCACAAACTAGATGCTATGGTTTGTATTCCTAACTGTGACAAGATCGTTCCGGGTATGATTATGGGGGCACTTCGTGTAAATGTTCCAACTGTATTTGTATCAGGTGGACCAATGGCTGCCGGACATAAAAAAGATGGAACTCCTATTGATTTAGCTACTGCATTCGAGGCTGTTGGTCAACATGCTGAAGGAAAAATGACTGATGAAGAGCTTTACGAGATCGAGTGTGAAGCTTGTCCGTCAGGCGGAAGCTGTTCAGGTATGTTTACGGCTAACTCTATGAATACTTTATGTGAAGCTATGGGTATTGCACTTCCTGGTAACGGAACTGTTTTAGCTATGACACCAGAGCGTATAGAGATGGTTAAAAAAGCTGCTCGTCGTGTAGTTGAGATGGCAAAAGCTGAGAAACCTGAAAAATATAATATCCGTAATGTATTAAATGAAAAAGCTGTTCACAACGCATTTGTTGTAGATATGGCTATGGGTGGAAGCTCAAACACTGTATTACATATGTTAGCGATCGCTAGAGAGGCTGAAGTTGAGTTTGATATTACAAAAATCAACGAAATAGCTAAAAATGTAGCTCACATTGCAAAAATTTCACCGTCACTATCAACTGTTCACATGGATGACATCAACAAAGCAGGTGGTGTAAATGCAGTTATGAAAGAGGTTTCTAAGCGTGGTGGTATGCTACATTTAGATAATCCTACTGTAACTGGTGAGACTATAGGTGAGCGTATAGCTGATGCCAAGATCTTAGATGAAAATATTATTCATACAAATGAAAATGCTTACTCACCGGTTGGCGGTCTTTCAATTTTATTTGGTAACTTAGCAGAAGAGGGTGCTGTTGTAAAAACTGCAGGTATTGCTCCAAGTATGCGTCAGTTCAAAGGTAAAGCGGTATGTTTTAACTCTCAACCTGAAGCACTTGCTGGTATTTTAGGTCACAAAGTTAAAGCTGGTGATGTTGTAGTTATCCGTTACGAGGGACCAAAAGGTGGACCAGGTATGCAAGAGATGCTTGCTCCTACTTCACTTATCATGGGTATGGGTCTTGGTGAGAGTGTTGCACTGATCACAGACGGACGTTTTTCTGGTGCTACTCGTGGAGCTTCGATCGGTCATGTTTCACCTGAAGCTGCTGAGGGTGGACTTATTGCTTTAATCGAAGATGGTGATGAGATCGAGTTAGATGTTGATGCTCACTTATTACAGTTAAATGTTGATTATGAAGTATTAGAAGAAAGAAGACTTAAATTCAAGCCTTACAAAAACGAAGTAAAATCTAAATGGTTAAAACGTTACCAACTTCTAGTATCTAATGCATCTAACGGTGCAGTTTTAAAAACGGAGCTTTAATAGCCTCCGTTACTCTATAAAAATATGTTCCTTTTTATCTTTTATATATGAGATTGTAAAAGATATCTCTCTTAAAAATACCAATAAAGACATTATTAAAAAAAACATAGCGAGTACAAAAAGTACAGATATAAAAGTCTCTGCATGATAAGACATCAAAGAGCTGGAAAACACACTAATAATTACTAAAGCTACCATAAGCCCTGTTGCCGTTGCGAAAAATATTGCCAAATTAGTATTTTGCATACGTTTAAGAAGGTTTTTTCTTCTTGTACAAACAGCATCTGATGGATGATAACTTGGATCTTTGAGCTCTTTTTGATGAACATAATCATCTAAACTTTCCAACTTATCTATAATCCTTGTCAGTCTGTTTGTAAATACATTTAAAAGTCCTGCAACACCAGCAAGTAAGAAAACAGGAGCAACTGATAGTTGTATTAAAGATGAAACTGTAGTGATAACACTTGAATCTTCTGGTATAAACATCTATATCCTTTGTAAAAGTATACTCTTTTTAGAATCATTCTTTAATATTTTAAAGCCACTTTTTTGTGCAAGGACTTCAAAAGTACGAGGGCGAAAAAAACATATATGTGTCGGATCATTTTTATACCACCACTTTTTAAACTCTTCTGGCACGTTTGTATGAAACTGTGTCATTAAAGCCAAATAGCCACCGCTTTTTACATGCTCTGAGAAAAACTCAAAGATCTCTAAAGGATTTTCTATATGTTCGATCACCTCAGTTGAAGTGATTAAATCGTATTTTTTACCTTCATATACTTTATTTGGTGAAAAATATTTATCATAAATATCTACTTTTAATCCACGTCTTTTAAGAAGTTCACTTAAAACAGGTCCTGGTCCGCTTCCAAACTCTAATGCTGTTTGTACATCATCAATGTGCTCTTCAAATGTATTACTCATAAACTTCTCAAACATCTCAACATAACCCGGAGAGTCCATAGTGTTATTGTGATTATTATATTGTTTTAACTCATCTTCATCGCTTACAAAATCAAGCGAATTTTTAAAAATAAATTCACATTTCTGACAGTGAAAAAACTCCCAATTATTGCGCTTATCTTGAATATTTAATACAGGAAGGTTACAGAGTTTGCATAGCATTTATCGACTTTGAAGTGATTTTTAGTTATTATAGCAAAAATTTTTATATAGGGACAAATTAATTTGGATGCTATTGCACTAAGACACAACGACGAAATTATTGATCTTCAAACAGCAAGAGAGATAGGTTTCGAAGGTGAAGCTATAGAGTTGGACAACTCTCCAGAATCTCTGGACGTACTTCGTCACTCTACTGCTCACCTAATGGCTCAAGCTATTAAAAACTTATATCCAGACGCGATGTTTTACGTAGGACCGACAGTAAAAGAGGGGTTTTACTACGACTTTAAAACTAACGAAGAGATAGGTGAAGCTGACCTAAAACGCATTGAAAAAGAGATGATCAAACTTGCTAAGAAAAAAGCAGAGATAGAAAAGTACTCGATCTCAATGGACGAAGCGAAGAATAAGTTCAAAGATGATTATCTGAAACTTGAAGTAATGAAACGTATCCCGGGTGATACTGTAAGTATTTACAAACAAGGTGAATTTGAAGACTTATGTCGTGGACCACACTTGCCAAATGTAGGGCTTATTCGCTACTTTAAACTTTTAAAAATAGCAGGAGCTTATCTTGGCGGTGATTCTAAAAATGAGATGTTAACTCGTATTTACGGAATCGCTTTTGCAGATAAAGAATCTCTAACGGCTCACATGGATATGCTTCGTGAAGCTGAAAAACGTGATCACAGAAAGATCGGTAATGAGATGAAACTATTTACATTCCGTGAAGAGATCGGAGCAGGTTTCCCACTATGGCTTCCAGCTGGTGCACGTTTACGTTCACGTCTAGAAGACCTACTTTTCAAAGCTCACCGTAAACGCGGTTATGAGCCTGTTCGTGGTCCTGAGATGTTAAGAAGTGATCTATGGAAAACATCTGGACACTACCAAAACTACGGTGAGAATATGTACTTCACTGAAATCGATGAAGTAGAGTTTGGTGTAAAACCAATGAACTGTGTAGGTCATATTAAAGTTTATGAAGATGAGCTTCACTCTTACCGTGACTTACCAATCAAGTACTTTGAGTACGGTGTAGTTCACCGCCACGAGTTCACTGGTGCACTTCACGGACTTTTCCGTGTACGTGAATTTACACAAGATGATGCACACATTTTCTGTAGAGCTGATCAGATCGAAGAGCAGATCATTGAAGTTGTTGATTTTGTTGATAAGATCATGACAACTTTTGAATTTGATTATAAGATGATGATCTCTACTAAACCTGAAAAAGCCGTTGGTAGTGATGAGGTTTGGGAAGTGTCTACAAATGCTCTTAAAGCTGCAATGGATAAAAACGAATTAGCATATGAGATCGATGAGGGTGGTGGAGCTTTTTACGGTCCTAAGATCGATATTAAGATCACGGATGCAATCGGTCGTGAATGGCAGTGTGGTACTGTTCAGCTAGACTTCAACCTGCCTGAGCGTTTTGCACTTGAATATAATGCAGATGACAATGAAAAGATTCAGCCAGTTATGATCCACCGTGCGATTCTTGGTTCATTTGAGCGTTTTGTAGGTATTTTAACTGAACACTACGCTGGTGAATTCCCAATGTTCATAGCACCTACGCAGGTAGCTATCATCCCTATAGCAGACACTCATAAAGAGTATGCTAAGGATTTATCAGATAAACTTATCGACATTGGTGCCGATAGTAGTATATACGATAAGAATGATTCTTTAAATAAAAGAATCCGTACAGCTGAAAAAAGCCGTGTACCTATGCTAATCATTATTGGTGATGAAGAGGTAGAGGGTAAAACTGTGGCAGTTCGTGACAGACGTTCTCGCGAACAATATAACTTGAGTGAAGATGAGTTCTTGACTCTTATAAAAACTAAAATTAATGAGGTAAATTTTTGAGTAATAAAAAAGACCGTGTCATAATGAATGACGATATCAGGGTTCCTGAGGTAAGATGTAATATAGACGGTGGTGAGTCTTTAGGTGTAATATCAACAGATGAAGCTATGGATAAAGCGAATGAGATGAATTTAGACTTGGTGTTAATTGCACCGGATGCTAAACCGCCAGTTGCAAAGATTATGGACTACGGTAAATTTAAATACCAAAAAGAGAAGCAACTAAAAGAGCAAAGAAAAAAGCAAGTTAAAATAGATGTAAAAGAGATTAAACTATCTGTTAAGATTGCTGAAAACGATATAGCTTATAAAGTTAAACATGCTCGTGAATTTTTAGAAAAAGGGAAACACGTTAAGTTCCGTGTATTTTTAAAAGGTCGCGAGATGGCTCATCCAGAGGCAGCTAAAGAAGTTTTACTTCGTGTATGGCCAATGGTTGAGGATATTGCAGTAATGGAAAAAGAACCTAAGTTTGAGGGTCGTTACTACAATATGTATGTAACTCCACAGAAGTAGTCTCCGCGCTTAGATAATGATAATCTAAGCCATCTTCACAAGTTATGCTAAGACTGTCAAAAGTCTTAGCTTTTTCATCTTCATATTTATCTTTTTCGTTTGGAAAGTGTATTTGTTTTTCTATCCAATCCATGATTAACTCCTTTTGATACCTAAAACACCGGTACAAAAATAAATCTGATTAGATAACTTTAAAATAAAAAAATGTAAAAAAAATGTAACTAAATTGTCACATTATTATTTTAGACTTTAGTTCATCTTCGCTTATAGCATCGCTTACATATTTAATAACTACAATATTTTCAGTATCATTTATATACCACTCAGCGATATGTTCATGCTCTAATGCATTTAATTTAGTCTCATCAATTTGATCATGATTTATAAATAGATGGGAATGTTTTGTTGGGTTTTGCAGTTTAAAAGTCCAAAGTAACCAAATGACTGCAAGAACAGCCATAGATACACCAAGCACTTCTCTGTCTGATATATCTAATAATAATCCGGCACTAGTACCACCTATAAAAGTCATAAAGTATGCAGCAGAGTTGGACATACCAAGAGCTGCACCTTTTTGATGAACTTTGGCAAACTTGGAGATCATAGACTGTACAAGTGGCTCCATCATATTAAAAGCTATAAAAAATGCAACAACACCAACTATAAAAACCATACTTGAATTTGTAAGTCCCATAATTAAAAAAGAGATTATAAATAATACAATCGAGATTAAAAATATCTCGCGTGGTTTATTTTTCTTCTCACCAAATACGGCAGCTGGTCCCATAGCGATAAGACCAAATACCATAGCTGGTAGATATGCCATGTAAAGATCTGACTTAGCCCATCCAAAACTATCACTTGTTAAGATTATTGGTATAAGTACAAATGCAACAGTCATAAGACCTTTTTGCATAGCGTTTATGATGATCATATTTAAAAGGTTTGGATCTTTTAGTATATCTGATGTTTTTGCTTTTTCATGATATGTATGTTTTATGCGAGGTGGTGTAGGAACTTTTGTAAAAAGTAAAATGATAGCTAGAACTGATAATACTGCAGTTATAATAAATAGAGTGTCAACTCCATATTTAGCTCCTAGAATTGGACCAGCACCCATAGCTATCGCAAAACTAAGAGCAATACTTGCACCCATAACTGCCATAGCTTTTGCACGTTTTTCCTCTTCAACAAGATCAGATATCATAGCAGTAATTACAGCACCGATAGCTCCTGCACCTTGCAAGAAACGTCCTAACATTAATGTATATATATCTGTAGCGTATGCAGCAATAAGTGAACCTATCAAGAAAATAAGAAGACCGACTAAAAGTGTAGGTTTTCGTCCTATCTTGTCACTCATATTTCCAAAAGGAACTTGAAAAATTGCTTGTGTTAAAGCGTATCCACCAACAACTATTCCAACAAGTAACGGTGTGGCACCTTCAAGCGTCAATGCGTACACAGAGATGATTGGTAAAACTAAAAACAGACCTAAAAATCTAAGTGAGAGAATAATTGAAAGAGGCATTACTTTTTTAAACATAAGAATCCTATATAAATGTGATTGGTATAATTTCAAAATTATAATAAAAAGATATAAATAAAGGCTTTATTTTGAAATTAGTTTTGGCAACGGGGAATAAAGGTAAAGTAAGAGAGATCAAAGCACTATGCGAAGATCATGAAGTTGTACCGTACAGTGAGCTTATAGATGAGTTTGAAATAATTGAAGATGGAGATACTTTCAAAGAAAATGCTCTTATAAAAGCAAGAGCTGTTTTTAAAGCACTGAATGATGAAGATGTGATAGTTATAGCAGATGATAGTGGGATTAGTGTAGATGTACTTGATGGTGCTCCTGGAATATATAGTGCAAGATATGCTGGAGCAGATGCAAACGATAAAGATAATCTGTATAAACTGATAGAAGCAATAAAAGAAAAAGGTTTCGATTCAAGTCCTGCTCACTATACTGCTGCAATAGCTATAGTTACAAAAGATGCAGAGTATTCAGTTCATGGTTGGATGTATGGTACAGCTTTAACAAAAGCTATTGGTGATGGCGGTTTTGGTTATGATCCTATGTTTATACCGTTAGGTTTTGATAAAACTTTAGGTGAGTTGGATGATGAGATAAAGAAAAAGTTATCACACCGCTCAAAAGCACTTGCACTGGCAAAAAAAATTATAAAAACATTATAATAAAACTCCATCCTTGGAGTTATAGCCAATAATCAATCCATTTTAAATAAGGCTTTTTTTACAAAAATTTGCGACTTAAATCATAAAAAGATTCTTCTAATCTCTCTATAATACTTTGTATTTGGTTGTTATATCTGCTTAAAGTTTGCATGATATCCTCCTAATATAGACAAATGTCAAGGATAAACAAGCAAAAAATATTCCATTAGTTAAAAAATATTAAAAGTGATATTCCGAATAAAATTCTATAAACTCCAAAAGCTACAAACGTGAATTTTTCTAAAAAAACCAAGAAGAGTTTTATGGTTAGATAAGCCACTATAAAAGAGACTATAAAACCTATTCCCAAAGTGATAAGCGACTCATCAGTAAACTCTTTATAGTGCTTTAGCAGATCGTAGCCAGTAACGGCACACATAACAGGAAATGCAAGTAAAAAACTAAACTCGGCACTGGCACGACGACTAAGACCTACAAGGAGCGCACCGATAATGGTAGAACCAGCACGACTGGTACCTGGAATCAGTGCAAAAACCTGTGCAAAACCGATCCATAGTGTTTGTTTCATGCTTATTTTTTCTATATCATCAAGCATAGTTTTCTCATGCGGTATAAAAAACTTCTCGACAAGCAAAAATATAATTCCTCCAACTATAAACATTGTAGCAACTATTTCTAGGCTAAACATTGCTTTTATCTGATCTGAAAATATATAACCAATAGCTCCGATAGGTAAAAAAGCTATAAAAACTTTTGTCCAAAGTGGGATTTTACTTACATGGAATTTATCTCTGTAGTTAAAAAATACGGCAAGAATGGCAGCAAACTGTATGATTACCTCATAAGCTTTTGTTACATTTGTTTGATTTATCCCTAAAAATTCACTGGCTACAATTAAGTGTCCAGTCGATGAGATTGGAAGAAATTCCGTAAAACCCTCTATAATACCTAAAATAATAGAATCTAATATTGTCATATATAACCTTACACTCACGGCTTAAATTTTTTGCTATTTTAACATAACTAAAAGCGGTTAATAATAGTTACTTAAACATATTTTGATATAATACGAGGTTTTTTTATTAAACTTGTAAGTAGGAAATTAAATGTTACTTTTTACACCTGGACCAACTCCAGTACCACAAAATGTTCGTAATGCTATGTCTGATGAGACAATGCACCACCGTACACCTGAATTTGAAGCTATTTTTGAAAAGACGCGTAAGCATCTTTTTAATCTTTTTAAAACTGATGAAGTAGTTATGATCGCATCAAGCGGGACAGGAGCTATGGAAGCAGCAGTTATTAACATGTGTCACTCTACGCTTTTAAATGTAAACAGCGGTAAGTTCGGTGAGCGTTTTGGAAAGATAGCAAAAGCTTACGGACTTGGTTCTATAGAGATTAAAAATGAATGGGATACTCCTGTTAGTGTTGAAGAGATCACGGAAGTTTTAAAAGCTAATCCTGAGATCGATGCGATAGCTGTTCAGATTAGTGAGTCTGCGGGTGGACTTCGTCATCCGGTAGAAGAGATAGCTAAAGCTGCAAAAGAGATCAATCCAAACATTATGATCATTGCTGATGGTATTACTGCTGTTGGTGTTGAGAAGATCGATGTTACGAATATTGATGCACTAATTGCAGGAAGTCAAAAAGCTCTTATGCTTCCTCCGGGACTTGCAATCATAGGTTTATCAAATGCTGCGATTGAAAAGATTGGTGAGGGTAAAGGTTATTACTTAAACCTAGCAAGCGAGATCAAAAAGCAGCGTCAAAATACTACTGCATATACTGCAGCTACAACTTTGATTATCGGTTTATTAGAGATTTTAGAAACTATTGAAGCTAGAGGCGGTTTAACTAAACTTTATGGTGAGACAGCTTGCCGTGCAAAATCTGTAAGACGCGCACTTGAAGCTATCGGTCTTCACATATATCCAAAAGAAGCTGCAAAATCTATGACAACTATAGATGATGAAAATGCCAATGAGATCAGAAAGATCCTAAAAGAAGATTACGGCGTTAATGTAGCAGGTGGTCAGGATCATTTAAAAGGTAAAATTTTCCGCATTAATCAAATGGGTTTAATTCAACCATATGAGATTGCATGGGTTGTTAATGCAGTAGAGTTGGCTCTTCACAAGCTAGGTAGAAGAGAATATGATGGAACTGCAAACAAAGTTTTCAATAGCGGTTTTTTAGGTGTGGATTAAGATATGATACTTGAACACGAGATACCAAACGGCTCAAAACTTTATTTTGGCAAGAGTGCTAAAGTAAAAAGAGAGATCGAATCTATAGCAAGTACAGTTTTAGACTCAGAAGGATTTGAAGAGATCTTAACTCCTTTATTTTCATATCATCAACACCTAAGCATTGCAAATGAACGCAAGCTTATACGTGTTAATGATGAGAAAAACAATCCAATTTCACTTAGAGCAGATTCGACTATAGATGTTGTTCGTATTATTGAAAAACGTCTTGGACGCAACACTGATGAGAGAAAATGGTTTTATATTCAACCAATATATAAATACCCTACTACTGAGCAGTATCAGATAGGTGTTGAGTATATGGGTGAAAAAGATCTTTCATACGTTTTAAACATCTCAAATGAGATCTTTAAGAAACTTGAAGTAGATGCACTGACTCAAATAAGTAATATGAAAATTCCTCATATTCTTGTTGATATGTTTGATGAATTGAGTCTGGATGACTTTAGACATCTAAATATAGAGAAATTTTTAAATCTAAAAGTTGACTGGTTAAGTAAACTTGTATATCTTCAGCATGTAGAGCAGGTAGATGAACTTTTAGAAATTATTCCTGATGTGTTAAAGCCTGAGCTTATTAAAATGAAAGACCTTTGTAACGGTTCAGCATGTAACAACGGTGTTTTAGCACCTATGTATTACGCAAAGATGCTTTACTATGATGAACTGTTTTTCAGAGTTATAAAAAATAATGAAGTGTACGCACGCGGTGGAAGATATAAAAACGAAGATACAACTTCGGTAGGTTTTGCAATTTATACAGATACGATAATAGAAGAGAAGGTTCAATAATTATGGCAACAAAAGCAGATTTAGTAGTTGGAATCCAATGGGGTGACGAAGGTAAAGGTAAAATAGTAGATGCACTTGCATGTGAATACGATATGGTATGTAGAAGCCAAGGTGGTCACAATGCAGGACACACGATTTGGGTTGATGGTGTAAAGTATGCACTTCACTTAATTCCATCAGGTGTACTTAATCCAAAAGCTATCAATGTAATAGGAAACGGTGTTGTTTTATCACCTGAAGCTATAATAAAAGAGATGGAGCAGTTTGACAACTTAGAGGGTCGTCTGTTTATATCTGATAAAGCACACCTAAACCTTTCTTACCACTCTTTAATAGATCAGGCTCGTGAGCGTCTAAAAGGCGATAAAGCTATCGGTACTACAGGAAAAGGTATCGGGCCATCTTATGCAGACAAGATCAATCGTAGTGGTGTACGTGTAGGCGAGCTTTTAAATCCTAGTGAATTAGCTGATTCAATTATTGGTTATTTTGAAGAGAACCGTGCTATTTTTGATGTTTTTGAGATAGCTACACCAAATAAAGCAGAGTTACTAGCTGAGCTAGAAGGTTTTAAAGAAAAACTTGCTCCATTTATAGCTGATACTACTCAGATGTTATGGAAAGCTCTTGATGAAGATAATAAAAAAGTTTTATTAGAGGGTGCTCAGGGTACACTACTTGATATTGACCACGGTACTTTCCCATATGTAACATCAAGTTCTACTGTAAGTGCTGGTGCTTGTACAGGTCTTGGTATAAACCCTAAAGACATTGGTAAAGTAGTAGGTATTGTTAAAGCTTACTGTACACGTGTTGGTAATGGGCCATTCCCATCTGAAGATTTTACAGAAGATGGTGCGCGTTTAGGTGAACAAGGTCATGAGTTTGGAACTACAACAGGTCGTGCAAGAAGATGTGGTTGGTTTGATGCAGTTGCTACTCGTCATGCATGTAGATTAAACGGTGTAGATGAGTTATCACTTATGAAACTAGATGTATTAGATGGTTTTGATGAAGTTAAGATATGTGTAGCGTATGAGTATAACGGTCAAGAGATAGACTATATGCCGGCTGATCTTGAAAATGTAAAACCTGTGTATAAAACTTTTAAAGGTTGGACTAACTCTGTTGGAGTTAGAAAATTTGAAGACTTACCAAAAGATGCACAAGACTACGTAAAAACGATCGAAGAGATCAGTAGAACAAAAGTTGGTATAATTTCTACATCACCAGAAAGAGATGATACAATCATTTTATAAAACAAAGGACTAGATGCAATGAAAACGCGCTACTCTCCACTTGTAAAACTTAAAAAGAGTACAATGGACAGAAGTGAGCGTCTAGTTCAGCAAAAAAATGCTGAATTAAATAATGCTATAGAGGCATTAAAAAATTCATATGAATTTTTAGAAGATATAGAACAGCCTAGTTCTGGAAATATTAACGACCTTCTAGCTTCAAGAAGGCTCCTTTCAAGTCAAAGAGATCTAATAGATAATAATAAAAACTGGGTTAATTTTGCAAGAGATCAACTAGATGATGCTAAGAACCAATTTAAAAAAGATATGATAGAGTACGAGAAGTATAAATATTTAGATCTAGAAGAGATTAAGAAGTATCAAAAAGAATTAAAAGTTAAAGAGGCAAAAGATCTTGATGAAGTTGCACTTATGACTTATGGTAAAGAATATAGATAAAGAAGAGGATGTTTATGAGATTATTGGTTGTTTTTTTAGTTATTGTAAGTCATGTTTTTGCTATTGAAACAAGTGAAAAACTTTTTGAATGTAGCGAGATTTTTAAAGCTAGAAAAAGTGAACTTTTAATTGAATTAGAACGTATAGATGAGCAAAAACAAGCTTTGGAAGCTTTAAAAAATGCTACTGAAGATCTGCTAAAAGATAAAAAAAGAAAAGTCGATTACGAAGCTGAAGTAGTTGAAGCAAAAAGACAAGAGATCACTGAAAAAGAAGCTAATATTAAAAAAATGTTAGATGAAAATAAGGCTATTTTAGAAAAACTTACAAGCATTAAAATGGATAAAGTTGCTCAAACATTTGCAAAAATGAAAGCAGCCTCAGCCGCAAGTATATTATCAGATATGGAAGTGCAAGATGCAGCCGACATATTATCATCTTTAAAACCAAAAACGGTAGGGAAGATATTATCTAAAATGGATCCTAAAAAAGGTAGTGAATTAACTCTTCTTTTAGCAAAATAATCTCGCCTAAACACTTTCTAACCTAAATTATAGTAAAATGCGTGAATTTAATTTATTTTGAGGCTGAACGTCATGAAAATTTCGCTAAAAACTATCCCCCATATTTGTTCTAAAATAGCAGTTGATTTAAATAAAAGTGGTGCAGTTACTATGACCAAAGGGCTTGAAGCTGTAAGCAGTGAGGCTGAAAAAATATTAACTGAAAGTGTTAAAAAAGAGATGGCACTTGATGAAAAAGTTCGCGAGATATGTGAAGATAATGAAGAAGAGATAGAGTTCAATCTTGTTGATGAACGTCAACTTTTCTTCATGATTAAGAAAAAGCTTGCACCTGAATATGATGTTATTCTAAATTATGAAGAGCGTTACTCTGATATATCGCACAAAATTTTAGATGAGTTGTATGAAGAAGATTTGATTCACTTTGAAGTTTCAGAAAACAGAATTAAAAATATCATTTTCAACTCAATAACTTCATTTATTGCAGATGCTAGCGAAGTTGATGATGCTGTAATGGACAAGATTCGTTCATATAAAAAGCATTATATTCCAGGAACCGATGAATTTGAGATCCTTTATGAAAAAATTTATCGTGAAGAGATGGCTAAGAGAGGAATGCAATAATGGTAGATATAAAAAAAGTATATATTTATCTTGAAAACGGCACTTATTTAGAGGCAAACAGTTTCGGTGCAGATACAACATCAGTAGGTGAGATCGTTTTTAACACATCACTAACAGGATATCAAGAGGTTATGAGTGATCCGTCTTACGCTGGTCAATTTGTAACTTTTACTATGCCTGAGATTGGAAATGTAGGTGTAAATAGCCAGGATATGGAAAGCTCGAAAGCACATGCTAAAGGTATGATAGTTCGTAAGTATCAAAAACGCCATTCAAGTTTTCGTTCAGAAGGCTCACTTGACGCATTTTTAAAAGAACACGGTGTTATGGGTATTTGTGATATAGACACTAGATATCTTACTAAAATGCTAAGAGCAGAGGGTGCTATGATGATGATTGCATCTACTGAGATCAGTGATAAAGAAGAGCTAAAAAAAGTTCTTGAATCTAGTCCTAGAATTGAAGACGTAAACTACATCGAGCAAGTTAGTACCAAAACAGCTTATAAACATACGCAATCAACGTATTCAAAAGTTGAATTTGAATACGAAACTGCACCTGAAGCAAAAGCAAAAATAGTAGCAATTGACTTTGGTGTTAAAAGAAACATATTAAATGAATTAGTTAGTGCAGGTTTGGAAGTTGAAGTAATACCTAATGACTTTTCTGCAGACAACTTAATAGAGAAGTATACAAACAAAGAGATAGACGGTGTGTTTTTATCAAACGGACCAGGAGATCCTTTAGTTCTAAAAAAAGAGCAAGAGCAGATTAAAAAGCTTATATCTGCAAAAGTTCCTATGTTTGGTATTTGTCTTGGTCACCAGCTTTTATCTATCTCACACGGATATGATACATATAAACTAAAATTTGGTCACCACGGTGGTAATCACCCTGTTAAAAATGAAAAAACAGGTCTAGTTGAGATCACTGCACAAAACCATAACTATAATGTACCGGATAATATTATTGAAATCGCAGAAGTTACACACTCTAACCTTTTTGATAATACAATAGAGGGTTTAAAATATAATGACTCTCCAATATTCTCAGTACAGCATCACCCAGAGTCTTCACCAGGACCTAAAGAGAGTAGATACATATTCTCAAGCTTCTTAGAACTTATCAAAAGATAAGTTCTTCTTATTCTGCTTCTTTTCTTAAAATAAAATAAAATTACAAAAGTAAACAAAAAGATAATAAATTTACAAATTTATATCTAAAAAGTATAGAATTTAAGATTTATTGAATTTTTTAGTTGATAGTATATTGTCGTTAATTAGTCTAATTATATTTGTGGAAAATTTTTAGACATAATTGCTTTGAATCTTTAAGGAGGCTATATATGGAGAATCGTCCATTAGAGTACGACTATACAGTTGCAAAGATGTTCATGCTAACTACAGTTCTTTTAGGAGCTGTTGGTATGTTAATCGGTGTAATCTTAGCATTTCAACTAGCGTTTCCTGAACTAAACTTAGTTCTAGGTGAGGGTCTTGCGGAATACACTAACTACAGTCGTCTTCGTCCACTGCACACAGATGCAGTAATCTTTGGTTTTACACTAAGTGGTATTTTTGCTACTTGGTATTATGTTGGTCAGCGTGTTTTAAAAGTATCAATGGCAGAGTCAGGCTTTTTGATGTTTTTAGGAAAATTACACTTTTGGTTATACCTATTAGTAGTTGTAGCAGTTGTTGTTTCACTATTCGCAGGTGTTACTACATCAAAAGAGTATGCTGAGTTTGAATGGCCAATCGACATCGCTGTTGTTGTTGTATGGGTTTTATTTGGTTTAAGCATCTTCGGTCTTATCGGTATCCGTCGTGAAAAATCATTATATATTTCAGTTTGGTATTACATTGCATGTTTCTTAGGTATAGCAATGCTTTACTTATTTAACAATATGGAAGTACCTACTTATTTCGCTTCAGGTGGAATTGGTAACTGGTGGCACTCAGTATCTATGTACGCTGGTACAAATGATGCATTAGTTGAGTGGTGGTATGGACACAATGCGGTTGCATTTGGTTTTACAGTGCCTATCGTTGCAATGATCTACTACTTCTTACCAAAAGAATCAGGTCAAGCTATCTATTCTTATAAATTATCATTACTTTCTTTCTGGGGATTAATGTTCGTTTACCTATGGGCTGGTGGTCACCACCTTCTTTATTCAACTGTTCCAGATTGGATGCAGACTATGGGTTCAATTTTCTCTGTAATCTTAATTCTTCCGTCTTGGGGTTCAGCGATCAATATGCTTCTTACAATGAAGGGTGAGTGGCAACAAGTTGCGGCATCTCCATTAATCAAGTTTATGGTTCTTGGTTCTACTTTCTATATGTTCTCAACATTAGAAGGTCCTATTCAAGCAATTAAATCAGTTAATGCAATTGCACACTTTACAGACTGGATCGTAGGTCACGTTCACGATGGTGTTCTTGGTTGGGTTGGATTCATGATTATGGCTTCACTTTTCCACATGGCTCCACGTGTATTCAAACGTGAGATCTACTCTAAGTCTTTAATGGCTGCGCAATTCTGGATTCAAACTGTAGGTGTTGTTTTATACTTCACTTCTATGTGGATCGCAGGTATCACTCAAGGTATGATGTGGCGTGCTCACGATGAGTTCGGTAACTTAGCTTACTCATTCATCGATACAGTTACTGTATTACACCCATACTATACTATCCGTGGAATCGGTGGTTTACTATACTTAGTTGGTTTCTTAATGTTCGCTTATAACATTTACAAAACTATGTCTGCTCGTCCTGTTGAAGAGTCTGAGCTACAAAACGCTTCGCCTATGGGCGCTTAAGAAAGGGAGGATTATATTATGTTTCATTGGTTAGAAAAACACCCGTTCTTTTTCGCAGTTGGTGTATTCGTTACAATCGCTTTTGCAGGTTTAGTAGAGATTCTTCCAAACTTTGCACAGCAGTCACAGCCTTTAGTTGGTACTAAGCCTTATTCAACTCTTGAGTTAGCTGGACGCCACGTGTATATCAAGAACTCTTGTAATGCATGTCACTCACAGTTAATTCGTCCGTTTAAATCAGAAACTGACCGTTACGGTCACTACTCTTTAA
Organism: Sulfurimonas sp.; assembly: GCF_041583195.1. Taxonomy (NCBI): domain Bacteria; kingdom Pseudomonadati; phylum Campylobacterota; class Epsilonproteobacteria; order Campylobacterales; family Sulfurimonadaceae; genus Sulfurimonas; species Sulfurimonas sp. Next base: position 1,250 of record NZ_JBFHGL010000012.1, on the reverse strand, counting down.
GTGGTGAGTATGCTTATGATCGTCCTTTCCTATGGGGTTCTAAAAGAACTGGTCCGGATTTAATGCGTGTAGGTAACTACCGTACTACTGACTGGCACGAGAACCACATGAAAGATCCTGCTTCAGTTGTTCCAGGTTCAATCATGCCAGGTTATGCTTGGATGTTTAAAAACGAAGCTGACGTTGATACTGCTTATGCAGAGATGTTAACTGTTGCAAACGTGTTCTCAGTTCCATATAACAAACCAGTACCTATGAAAGACGGGTCTACTGAAGTTGTTAAAATGGGTGCTACTTTAGATGAAGCTAGAGCTATGGCTTTAGAAGAAGCTAAATTAGTTGCAGCTGATATGAAAGATCAAAATGTAAAAGATATGGTTGCTGCAGGAAAAATTCCTGAAATTGTAGCTATTATCGCTTACATGAATAGTCTAAAATAGTAAAGGTTTAAAGTGGATATTGCACAACTTCAAGCTTATGGTTACTTTATCTTAACTACTTTATTGGTAGTTGTTTTATATGGATATATTTATCATCTATATACAAAAAGAAAAGATTCAGATGGGCATGATTATGAAGACTATGGCAATTTAGCACTTAAAGACGATATAACTGATACTCCGGTATCAGCTATATCAGATGATAAAGAGAAATAGGAGAGATATATGAATAAGCTTTATCTTGGTGGTATTATCTTCACGGCTCTAATGTTACTACTAACGTATCTATCGATTGGTGGTTCTGAGGGTGGTTTAAATGGTGATATCGTTAATATACTTGGTGTTGCTGGTGCTATCGCGCTTGTACTTATTACAGTATTTGTAGTAATCAAGTATGTTCGTCAAATGCAAACTGATACAGCTACTGGTGATCTTATGGAAGAGAACTGGGATGGTGTTGGTGAGTATAACAATGAGTTGCCTTTTGGTTGGGCAGTGTCATTCTTCTTAGTAACTGTTTGGGGTATCTGGTATTTTGTAGCTGGTTATCCAGTAAATGCTTACTCTCAAATCGGTGAGTATAATGAAGATGCAGCTGCACACAACGCTAAATACAATGCTCAATACGCTTCTATCACTGGTGATAGATTAGTAGAGATGGGTGAATCAGTATTCTTAGCAGAGTGTAAAGTTTGTCACGGTCTTACTGCTGATGGTATTGATGGTAAAGCAGCTAACTTAAACAAAAGAATTGATGAAGTTGCTGTTAAACATGCTGTAATGAATGGTTCTAACAACATGTTATTAGGT